>JAJZAS010000128.1 GCA_021799325.1 Bacillota bacterium
TTGCCAGCTCAACACTACCATAAAACGAGTAACATAACCCAGCATCCCAGATATATACAACGACTTGCCAGCGAGTTCGCCACCGACATGACCGTGGCGAATCATGCTATACACGACGTAGGCACCACCCAACTCACCCAACAATAGCCCGTTAAGCTCCTTGTGCCATAGCGGCAAAACCAGTCTAACAAGCGCCGTTAGTATCATGATGCCTACGCCAATTTTGGCGATTCGTACTACGCGCGCTTTCAAACGCTGAACATCGCTCATCATTACTCTCCTACTAAGCGTTTGATCAGGATATAAAACGTACTCCCGCCTGAGAAAAGTCCAAATCCCACTCCGAGCAGCGTCCACCAGACCTGGTGATAATGATGCGCCACCAAACTGCCTAAATACCCGAAAACGACCATATTGACTGCCAATTGCAAGGTTGCTCCAGAAAAAATCGCATACAGCAACCAGACACTACGCCCATCATTCCGTTTTCGCGTGGGGTTGATCGGATTCACCATCCTGCAACTGCTATGGGTTTATGGGTGCGAGGGGCATTCGTCGTGATAGTCTGAAAAATCCTGAGAATGGGTGATTAAACACGGTCCGATTATAACTAACGATAGCTTAAAAAGCAACTTGTAATCGGCTTCACAAAGCCTAGCAATGCTTGTCAAATCAGCATTTTCATCACTTGTTCACAGGGTATTCGCTTTTTTGGCCATTTGCGTCTGCGAGGGGCAAGTTCATTTTGTTCGAGGAGGTATTCTACATGTAAAAATTTAATACTGATGTTAAAAATGATAACTAAATGTGCGGGAAGTCCGCAATTACACTGATGACTTATTTGCAACATCTACGATACTCAACGATTACTGTTCAAGCCCTTACAGTAATTCGAGGAATTCTTCTATCGACAACCCAGATTGATAAATGATGGAATGAAGCGTTCCACGTTTAATTGGATTATGATTTGGGACTACAACGGGACGCTTAGTTGCACGATGTTCCAAAACAATATGAGAACCATTTTGGCGTTTTTGTTCAAAACCAGCACGATTTAATGCAGCTAGAACTTCCCGTGCATTTAAGATCGGCAAGTGAGGCATTTAATCCACTCCAATAGTTGCCACGATGGAAGTTTGTATATCTTCGATGGATTCTCCTTTGTCGTTAAGGTAATCAAGGTAAACAGATATAGCTTCTTTTGCGTTAGTCAATGCTTCTTCGACGGTATTCCCCTCTGAAATACACCCGGGGAGACTTGGCACCGTCACGGTGTATCCACCATCGTCACGATCAGGAGTTAAAACCACTTGATACATGCGCATTTTTTAATGCACCTCCGTACTGCTATTATATCACCGTGAAAGCTTCAGCCATCAGTGGGACATATCACGACGAATCTCTTCGATCTTCTCAAGACTCAGTCCCGTCAAGCGTGCTACCCGGTCATTATCCATTCCATCTGCAAGCGCCGCTCTGGCAATTTCCGTGCGTTCCTCAACACGCCCCTCCTCACGACCTTCGTCATACAACTCCTGTGCCATCTTTGACACTCTCATCAACTCCTTTCTCATTCTTTGTCGCTCAGGCTCACTGAGCCCCTTGTCGCCCAGTTCCAAGATCGCTGCTACGACGAGTTCGCGTTCCTCTTCGCCTTGAACCTTGTTCACGAGTGTAACGATTCGCTCAATCGCCTCATTGCGATTCCGCAACTTCATATTAACAGCTAAGGCCAGTCTCAACCGATCTTCCGATGTCCAAGTCCCCACCCTCAAATGTTGGGTTACTTCGTCCAACGCAGCATCTCCATCCCTATCAGACAAATACACATTTTCCACCTGGTACTTTGCAGTGCCAATATCCAGTTGATCAGGTGCCATTTTCACACTTTCGTGGTACAACACCACTGTACGAAGAGGCAATCGATGACGTCTTGCAAGTCGGGCATCGTATTCCAAAAAGCGATACAATTGATCTTCTCTCTTGCTTTGGAATTCCAGGTGAAACATTCGATCGTCCTGCATCCTCCATACCATGTCCACTTGTAGAACGTTTGCTGGCAATTCAGTCGGTAATGGGTCCGCAAGCTCGACGCCATACACACCAATAGCCTGCAACGCACCGCCAGACAACGACTTCGTCAGCGACTTCATGATCGCATCTTTTTTCGCCATGTTGCCACCTCTTTGCCATCAGTATATCGCGCAAACCGAGAGGCGCCAATGCAGCAATTGTATTGTTTCTATAGGATTGATTTTTTTCAAACCTTGTATGCTCCGAGAGCTCCCTCTATCAGTCCCATGGCAATATGCATTCCCCACCAAAAAAAGAGCAGCCCCACCGGGACCGCCCTTTCATTTGATCTCGCACGTGTATTTACATCATCTCCACTGCCATCGAGATGCCCTGACCGCCGCCGATGCAAAGCGTGGCGAGCCCTTTCCTGCCGCCCGTACGCTTCAATCCATAGAGCAGCGTGACGAGAATCCGCGCGCCAGACGCCCCAATCGGGTGCCCGATCGCCAGTGCCCCGCCGCTCACATTCAGCTTATTCAAGTCAAATCCCAGCTCGCGACCCACCGCGACCGACTGCGCCGCAAACGCCTCATTGGCCTCAATCAAGTCCATATCCGCCAAATCCAATCCATACTTCCCGAGCATCTTGCGCGTTGCGTAAATCGGCCCAAGCCCCATCACTGCCGGATCAAGACCCGCCGATGCATACCCGATGATCTTCGCCAGCGGCTTCAGTCCCAAGTCCTTCGCCTTTTCCGCACTCATCACCACAAGCGCTGCCGCGCCGTCATTGATGCCGGAAGCATTGCCCGCCGTTACCGTACCGTCCTTCTTGAAAGCCGGGCGAAGTTTCGCCAGCGCCTCTTTTGACGTCTCACGCGGGAACTCGTCTTTTTCAAATAAAATAGGATCGCCTTTTCGCTGCGGAATTTCCACCGGGACGATTTCTTCCTTAAAAAATCCCTTCTCCTGCGCCTCTTTCGTCCGTTGTTGCGAGCGCAGCGCAAACTCATCCTGGTCCTCACGCGACACCACGAGCCGTTCCGCGATGTTTTCCGCCGTGATTCCCATGTGATAGTCGTTAAACGCGCACCAGAGCCCATCGCGGATCATGCTATCCACCGCTTTTTGATCGTTCATGCGATAGCCAAACCTTGCGCCTTCGAGCAAATAAGGGGCTTGGCTCATATTTTCCATTCCGCCTGCCACTACGACATCCTGATCCCCCGCGCGAATCGATTGCGCAGCGAGTGCTACTGCTTTTAACCCGGAGCCGCAGACTTTATTCACCGTATACGAAGGCACTTCCACAGGTAGCCCCGCCTTCACCGCCGCTTGGCGCGCAGGATTTTGACCAAGGCCCGCCTGTAGCACGTTGCCCATGATCACCTCTTCCACCAGATCCGCCGACACCCCCGCTCTCGTAAGCGCTTCCTTAATCACTAAAGCGCCAAGCGCGGGAGCCGAAATACCCGCGAGGCTGCCTCCAAAATTTCCTACCGCTGTCCTTGTTGCTGATACAATCACTGCTTCTTGCATCGTTCACTCATCCTTTCTTGCGAATTTTATATTTGCCTTGTGCATCAATTTGCGGCGTAAATCCAGTCGGCCTATCCCCGCTTCCAAAATAGTGGCGTAGCGCCGCAACAATCCGCTCCGAGGCATGACCGTCACCATAGGGACTAGCCGCCACCGACATCTTGCCGTATTCCTCCGGATCAGAAAGCAGCATCGATGCCATCTCAAAAATCGTCTCCCTATCTGTCCCAGCTAGGCGTAGCGTACCTGCGTCAATCCCTTCCGGACGCTCCGTGGTATCTCGCAACACGAGACACGGCACCCCAAGGAACGGCGCTTCTTCCTGCACGCCGCCAGAATCGGTTAAAATCAGCTCCGCTTTCGCCATAAAATTGTGCGCATCGACCACATCAAGCGGCTCGATCAACTGTATGCGCTCATGATTCCCAAGGATCCGGTTGGCTGGTTCGCGCACCGCCGGATTCAGGTGCACCGGATAGACCACATGGACATCCTCAAACGCATCCACAAGGTCCCTGACTGCCTGAAAAATTTGCTCAAACTTGTCCCCTATGTTTTCTCTGCGGTGGGCCGTCATAAAAATAATCCTCGCGTCCTCCGGGATGCGATCCAGTACCGGGTGCCGGTAACTCTCCCGAATGGTCGTTCGCATCGCATCAATCGCTGTATTCCCCGTCACGTAGATGCGCTCGGCAGGCTTATTTTCCTTCAATAAATTCTCTTCCGCCTTAGCCGTTGGCGCAAAGTGAAGATCCGCGAGCACCCCCGTCAACTGCCGGTTCATCTCCTCCGGAAACGGTGAGTATTTATCCCACGTGCGCAGACCTGCTTCCACGTGACCAATCGCAATCTGCTGATAAAATGCCGCCACACTCGCAACAAACGTCGTTGACGTATCGCCGTGTACGAGCACGATGTGCGGCTTCACCTCTTCTAGCACACTGCCAAGCTGATCCAACACCTTGGTTGCAATGTGCGTGAGCGTTTGCCTAGATTCCATAATGTCGAGGTCATAATCCGGCTCAATGGAAAAAGCCGCGAGTACCTGATCCAATTGCTCTCTGTGCTGTGCCGTCACGCACACCACCGTCTCAAAATCCTTTGCCTCTTTTAGCGCCTGCACCAGCGGCGCCATTTTCACCGCCTCCGGACGAGTTCCAAACACCGTCATGACGCGAATCGAATCCAACGTGACACCTCCGCCAATTCTACCCCTACCCGTACTAAAGAGCCGACAAGCGAGCACCGCATCGAGCCGCTCACAAGATGCACTTGCTTTTGCGGCACCTCATCACAACGTGCCGAAAATTCGGTCACCCGCATCGCCAAGCCCTGGCACGATGTAGCCTTTTTCATTGAGATGGTCATCGACCGCCGCTGTATACAGCGCCACATCCGGGTGCTCTTCGTTCACTTTCGCGATGCCTTCTGGCGCCGCGATCAGCGATACCAGTTTGAGCCGCTTGGCCCCTCTTCTTTTGAGAACAGTCAGCGCCGCATTCGCAGAACCACCTGTGGCGAGCATTGGATCGAGCACAATCACCACGTCCTGATCCAAGTCCTTCGGTGTATTTGCGTAGTACTCCACTGGTTTTAGTGTTTCTTCATTGCGGTACATCCCCAAATGCCCCACTCGAGCACTCGGAATCCATTGCAGCACGCCTTCGACCATGCCAAGCCCCGCTCGTAAAATGGGGACGAGCGTCACGGTGTCCGACAGTCGCCTTACCTCGGTGGTGGCCACAGGCGTTTCAATGCTGGTAGGAGCAGTCATCAAATCTTGCGTACAATCAATCGCCAAAAAAATAGCGAGTTCATAGACCAGTCTTCGGAATGTGGGGACATCGGTCGTCCGCTCACGGAGTTGTGCTAATTTGTCTGCTGCCAGAGGGTGCTCCAGGCACCGAATCGAAATCAACTGGTAAACGCCCCTTACCGAGATC
>JAJZAS010000129.1 GCA_021799325.1 Bacillota bacterium
TATACCGTTTATGTTAAAATGCTATTATCTTTTCATCAAATCATCTTTTATATCACAAGTAGTAAGGTGACCCAAATGGCTCGCTCCTTGCATTTGCAACGACTCGGATCTTCCAAAAACCAGCATATCTATATCAAGCCTTATAAACATTCACAAATTTGGCTTGAAACAAAGACCAATAGATTTTTTGAATCCAATCTATCAGGCGATCTCTCTACCCAAAAACGATACCTTGTGGTGCGTACCAATCACCCCGTTTCTGAAGCATGGTTTCATTATAAAGGCAATCAAAATTATGCAAAAATCCATCTTGGCTTAATCATAGAAAGCAAAGGTTCAAAATATACGGAAATTTCATGTTCTGTAGACCGAATGTTCTACAGTTCATTCGTTATCGATGTATTGCATGACCATAAAATAATTAAAATATCACGAAAGAACGAATTCGATATTCCCGGTTCCTTTCCTTATTATATAAAACCAAAAGGATGGCAAAGAATATACAATTTGTTCCAATACATGCGAGGTGCTCTTCATAAAATAATAAAGCATAATACAAAATAATAAAACGTCAACTTATCATACAATTATCATCTTCTTACAATGTCAATGCTGATCATTAGCTGATATTTGCGTGTCGTTACTATCGTAGAAATGAACTAGTCAAAGCGGTTATTTTATATCATGACGAATTTGCGACAAATCCCTTACAATACAATCAATTCTATACTATTTGATGATTTAAGGGGGAATGCGCCGATGAGGCAAAGTATCCATCATACTTGGCGGCGCTTTTTAACCTCCATCGAAGATACGGACGATGCGCTAATGTTTTTTTTCAAAAGCAGGCAAAGTTTGCTCGCCGCTCTGATCGGATTGTTAATGATTATATGGGGACTTATCATGCAGCAATATTTTCTTCCTGTTGCTGTGGTGCTCGCTGGTGCAATTGGGTATTGGCTTGGTTTTACCCCTGCGTTTCTGATCGCGTTCTTCCTGATTATTGTTCAAGTGCGGTTTAACCAGACCTTTCACTTTGCTGAAATTTTGATTGAAGTCTTGGGAACCACCTTTATTGCCTGGCTAGGCAGAGAGCATAGGCTGGCCGCACGCAGGAGGCTTTTATGGGGGGGAGACGAATTTGAAAAACAGGTCGTTTCATGGACGTTCGTCAACGAAGTCAGAAATTCGTTATTGGCTATGAGACTTTTGCTATTCCAAAAAAACCCAGATCCTACCAGTGGTACCAACCTCAAATTGATAGAAGACGAACTGCTCCGTCTTGAGTCTCTCTTTGGCAAGCTTCACGAAAAGGACGCCAGCAAATAACGCACGTTTCATGCTTGTGACAGGAATGCAATCCTATCATCTCCAGAAAAACACAAGCTTTTTTTGTGATCTTTACAGCAGTAATTGATATTGGCAACGCGATAACTGGAGGCTAAGCATGTTAACTGCACTGTATCACCTATTCCCCCCGACCATACACCCAATGGTCGTTCACTTTACAATTGCCATCAACTTTTTGGCAACATTGATCGGGTTAATTGGTTTTTTCAGAAAAAGGGATCCCTTCTATGAACGGATGTTTATATGGTTACTTGTTTTAAGCATTCTGGCCACGCTTGCGGCAGGTTTTACAGGTGTGATATCTGCCTATTATGCGCAAGTACCAGCAAGTCTCTCACCAATGTTTGAGACCCATCAGCACATGGGCGAACTGACTGGAATCGCGCTCGTTATCGCGTTTCTATTTCAATGGTTTTATCGACGCAACAGAAAACAGGTGGCGACACTAGCACTCGTATTCTCCATCATCTCCACCATACTTGTCAGTATCACTGGGCACTTGGGAGGAACGATGGTTTATAGCCACGGTCTAGGCGTCCACATCAGCCAAAACCAGACAAGCGGTTCTGCAACAACGTCTCACCACGCCTGATCATCAATACAGATCTGGAGATCACACAGTGACAGTATTGGCAGTAAGCTGATGCTGTCACTTTTTTATGAAAGCATCGGGTTAAAACAAATGAATTGATGAAAGGGCTTACATGAAGGAAAAAGAAGAAAAAACAAGGGGATAGAGACCATTGCTGTGATAATTTTTCTTAAACAATCAGTGAGGAATAAAAGAAACTGCTAGAAGCAAGGATAGCGCGAGAATTCCCCAACGCATGAATTTGTACGCTTCCCGATCCGTCATTTTGCTTTTTTCTTTCGTATCCATTACCAATTCCTCCTCTCTTTTATTTGTCATTCTAGTAGAGTAACCTTGCTTTTTCCTGAAGACATTGAAAAAATTAATAGCGCCTCGGGTGATACGTGTACTGCGATCCAAGCGCCACCACATAAAGCACGATAAAGAAAATCACAGACCCTATGATGGGAATCAGATTGATAAATATCCAACCCCAACCTGCACGAAACTGATCAAGCATTTGGGCAAGCATGACGAGATAAACGATTAGTAAAGCCAAAGCAATCAATCCGCCAAAGACATGATGCTCAGAGGCGAGAAGAAGTAACACTGGCCAGAGCCACCATAACGGCCAATCCACAATTTTCGCAGTGATAAACGCGCTGCCATACGGTATAAAGGCAACCCATGACCACGAGATTCCTGCTTTTAAGCCTAGGCGATAATAAGGATAGATACTGATGACGTAAACGACTAACATGATCACCCAAATCATAGATGCAATCCCTAAAAATGTTGCTACCGCCATCAAAATACCCCCTTAAGATGGGGCAGCGAATCCACCTGAAAACGGATTCACTGCCGTATCTCCATTATCCAATTATACTCTCCAAACCTCAGGATCGGTAAAGGCCCACGAAGGGAACTCTTCTTTCTTCAAAAAATGCGAGGCGTAAAGGGTCGCCAATTTGTTATACCGGTCTCCGCCAGACTCTGCCAACCGATAGAGAATTCCTACCTGTGCCACATCCGCCAGTTGATTCAATGCATCTTTTGCATACCACTGTGCTTCTTGTGGGGAATACTGCGTCAATTGATGCAACACCTTGACCAGCACTTCTTTGGCCAGTTTGCGTTCATTGTCACCAGACTCTTCAAACGTTGGGAGAAAATCCGCCAAAAACGTTTCGTGTGCATTTTTCTTCTGCATCGCTTCTAAAAAATCAAGCGCCTGAATGTTGCTTGGGCCTTCCCAAATCGGCGTGATGAGCGCCTCTCTGTGCCACCTTGCCACTGCATACTCCTCCATAAATCCGAGGCCGCCAAAAAGCTCCATGGCAAGTGCAGTAATGGCTGAAGCGTGCGTGGCCGTCCGGTTTTTGGCGAGGTGACTCAAAAACCTTGCATAATGATAATTAGCGCTATAGGGTGGCGTTTCTGACCATGACGTTTCAAACGCCTGCACGGCATGAAAAGCGAGTGCCGTACCAGCCGCCATACGCACCGCAAGCTCAGTAAGATCTCTTTTAATCAGCGGATGATCGATCAGCGCATGACCGAAAGAATGACGCCGCTTGACCCGTTCCAGCACTTCCAAATGGGCTTTTTTTGCGATTCCCATCGCTGCAATCGCGTTGGCAAGACGCGACACGGTCAAATTTTCGAGCGTGTAGTAAATGCCTGATTCTGCACTTCCAATCAAGATGCCTTCAGACTGATTCAACTCCACTTCACCAGAAGGAACCGCTCTCGTGGCGCTTTTGTCTTTCAACCTTCTCACATGAAAATTGAGCTCCCCTTGCGAATTGAGTCTTGGCAACAAAAATAGCCCGAGCCCTTTAGGACCTTCAGGTGCCCCCACCGGTCTTGCAGTCGTAATCGCCACATCAGTGAGTCCCGCCCCACTTGCAAAAAACTTATCCCCCGTAAGCTTCCAGTATCCGCTTTCATTTACCGCCTGTGTCACATTGGCGCCAAGGTCACTTCCCCCCTGGTTTTCAGACATCCAGGTGGCTCCGTACATCTCTCCGTTCAGTAATTTTTCTTTCCAATTATTATATTCCGGCGCGTACTTATGAATGGCATATGCCGTCTGGTTGGTGATGGTGAGCACGCAGTAAAGTCCAGGATCTGCAATCATATACCCGTAAGCAAAATGATGGTGCCAACTTCCGCCTTCATATTGAGGGCGATTGATAAATGCCAGCTTCTTTAAGAGCCCTTTTTCAGCAGGACTGAGCCTGACTCGATCAACCCGCTTGCCATCCAGATCATGCATGATCAATATTGGCCCTGCATCATGATCGATATGATACGCTGTTTCATAAATTTCCGTTCCCGCCATTGCCCCAAATTCCTTTAGCCCCTGAACGTGTTCCGACAGCTTTGGCCAGTAATAATGCAACACGTGTTGCAGGTCTTGATCTGCCTCCCAATGATTGACGCCATACGCATACGATTGAAAATTCATTTTGACGATTCCCCCTTCCACTTTTCTTGCAGCGTTTTGTTCAATTTTGCCCGCAATTCGATCAGTTCCCCGTGTACCGCCTGCAAGTCTTTGATCTGATCTTCAATTTCCTTTATTTTTTGATCACCCCTTCTAATCACCTCCTGCAACTGTTTGACCTCAGTAGGATCCGCATCGTAGAGAGAAAGCATCTCCTCAATTTCCTGCAAGCTGAAGCCAAGCCTTCGGCCGCGCAAAATCAGTTTCAACCTCACCCTATCGCCCTCATTGTAAAGTCGGACCGAACCCTTCCGTTCTGGTGCGATCAGACCAAGCTCCTCATAGTAGCGAATGGTTCGCGTGGTAACATCCATCATTTGAGCAAGCTCCGCGATGGAATACTGGTAATTATCCATGGAAGTGATTACCTCTTTACTGTTTTGCCTTCATTTTAATTTCCTTTTACGTTAACGTCAATTAGTTGAATTTGTGATACGCTTAGCACAGGAACCAATTTATGAGCGGGGGAACAACAATGAGTGTTGGATTTGGCGCGCTGATTCAAATTGTTTTTTCCGATCGACCGGGACTCGGATACGATGTCTTTCAGGTGTTTGAGAACTTCAGGGTGGAGAAAGTGGCGATGGAAGTATCCATTGAAACGGGTATGATCATCAAATTTATCTGTGCGGATGAAAAAAATTATGAAGCGCTCATCGCGTCACTCCGTCAGGTTCCCGGTGTTGTCGCCGTCAGCCCCGCAACCAGCATGCCATTTGAAGACAGGGAAAATCAGTTGCGGACGATTCTCGATGTAGTGAGCGAAGGGATCATTGCCGTCACAAAAGAAGGAACGATCACACAAATCAACGAGACTGCAAAAGCCATTTTGCAAATTGACATAGAAGTGGTAGGCCATCCGATCAACGAGTTGCTAGATGAGCGGATGATTCTTTCGAGCATTCATTCAGGACAAGCCAATCGGCTCTTTGAATCCCGAGCCATGCTCGGAAAACACCCGGGAAGGTATTGGTGCAGCAGCCAGCCTATCATCGACAAATCGGGCACCACCATCGGCGCGGTGATCACCATTAAGGGAGAGGAAAAGA
>JAJZAS010000130.1 GCA_021799325.1 Bacillota bacterium
CGCTAGAGATCCACTTCTTAGAATTACGTAAACTACGGGAAGAAGCGGTCGGATTAGAGCAACGGCTCGTGCGATGGATGTTATTTCTTTCTTCACGATCGCGAGAGCGAATGGGAGAATTAGCAAAGGAGGAACCTGCGATGCAAAAAGCACTGACCACCTTGGAGTTTCTCAGTCAGGACGATCAGGCCAGAAGGTTGTATGAAGCACGCCAAAAAGCGCTGCACGACTATGCCTCCGCCATTGGCGATGCCACGGAGAAAGGCATGGAGAAGGGCATGGAGAAAGGCCGACATGAAGGTCGAAAAGAAGGCCTGAAAGAGGCCAGCCTTGAATTCGCTCGTAAATTGCTGGCCGAAGGAGAATCCCCTGAACGTGTGGCGCACCTGACGGGGCTATCACTTGCCGAGATCAAACAACTGGTTCCTACTGACTAACCACCGAACAACTGGGGAACCCAACCACCACGCTTTATACATGGAGAAGCCAGCAGAAGCAGCATGGCCCTTTGGCCTTTGTGGGCAGCGGTGCATTCCGCATCTTTTTGGCCTTACCACTGTTCCACGGCTATACCGGAACCTATTACGTCATTCTGAAACTTTGCAAAACCTATCAGCTCATGCTGAAGAAGAAATACCATGCGAAGGGAATCACCAAAGCGGATCCCACTGCACAGGCCAGTGAAAACCTGATTCAACAGGATTTCAGTGCTGCTGCCCCCAATCGAAAGTGGCTGGGAGACATCACCGAAATCCCGACAGCAGATGGCAAGCTGTATCTCAGCGCTGTCTTGGATGGTTATGATAACGCGAGAATGGAGTCCTTTTTTGCCACATGAAGAAGGAATGCATTGACAAAGTAAAAACTGAGGCGTTAAAGTGGGAGACGGTCAAAAGCATGGTGTTTCGATTCATCGAGATGCATTATAACCGGAAACGGATTGACACCACGAACAGTGGTTATCCCCCTCTCATGAAACGCGATCAATATTACCGCAACCAGTTGCCACAGGTCATGTAAGGGCGGGTAGCTAAGGTCTTGCCCCCAAATTTTGTAGCAAGACCCTCTCCCGTTTTCTTTAGGGACAAGTTCGTCAAGGTCAGGTCGTATTTTCCAGGAAAGTATGGAGGATCTCTAATGAGTATAGCGGTAGGAGATGTGTTTACCTGGGAGAAGACGTTTACAGAAGAGGAGATTATTCAGTTCGGAGAGCTTACTGGCGATAAGGGGAACCATCACACTGAAAAGGATGAAATCTGTATATAAAAACCAACACGGAAAAGAAGTGCTAATCGGAACCAGTCACGGAATTATCCGACATTAGTATAAAGGTAGCT
The DNA here is from genome assembly GCA_021799325.1 of Bacillota bacterium. Classification (GTDB taxonomy): domain Bacteria; phylum Bacillota; class Bacilli; order Alicyclobacillales; family SLC66; genus JAJZCL01. The sequence goes on from JAJZAS010000130.1 coordinate 1,338, forward strand.
TTCCCATTCAGCATCTGACCTCTAGTTGAACTAAAGGGGTACCAATTTAGTAATGTGCTGCCAATGATTCCTGCAAATTTATGCGATCACCAGAACGACCGTATTACGGGACTATCGGGCCGGATAGTCCCATAAGATGTAACCCCTTATTGCTTTGTTGGTGAAGGTTTCCGTTGAGGACAATTTTATCCAAACTTAATTTGGATAGTCGAAAGATTACAATCGACTTGTACAATGAAACCATCGAATCAGAGGATGAGTACGCTGTTGATGACATTCTTGAGTCCGCTGGAATTCTAACTCAGGAAGAGGCTCGAGAACTTGAAGAAACGGTACACCAAATGCGCGAGAGGGATTGGGATTGATCACCATTCGCGGGTATTTACTAGACACCAATATCGCCATTGCGATCATGGCTAACGAGCCAATCGTAATGGAGTTTGTTAAACAGGCTGCGAACGACAAGATGCCATTATTTTTCTCAGTGATCACCGAATGTGAGGTTTTTAGTGGTATTTCGTCCGAACAAAAGCGACATGACTTGCAGCTTTTTAACAAGCGCCGTTGTTTAGATGTTACTTCTACAATAGCTCGAACTGCAGGGAGTTAAGGCGCGAACAGCGTGACAAAGGCAGAAAATTAAAAACTCCTGATGCTTTGATCATAGCAACTGCAATTGATGCTCAATTAGGACTTGTGTCACGAGATTCTGACATGCAGTTTATTAAGAGTGAACGGGACGTATTGGTTATTCGGTTATGAAATAAATGTTCTTCGTCGTTTTTTAATCCTGTCATCTTGTTCGATTCTTCCAGTTTAGTGAATGTTAAAATTATAACGTAGTCTAAGAATTTGGCGTCCACCGAGTGGTCGTCCATTGAATGATTATACAGATGGGCTTGGTAAACACCACCATAAGTGACGGCGGAATTTTTGTGCTTCAATTCTAGCAACAAAACGAGTTCTCATACAACTCATAAACGGTGAGCAACTGCTCCGCAAGTCTTTTCTCAGCGTTTTTAATCCATTTAATATATGCCATGTGAAAAATTTCAACCGCAAATCGAGCAGCAAGTTCCGACAAATCGCCATCATATTGGGCGGATAAAGAGTTTGAGATCGATGTGATGAGCACTTGCCCCTTCAATAATTCTCGTTCCTGCAGATCAGGATTACTTTGAATAATTTGATTCCGCGATAGCACTCTCTCCCGCGAGCTGTCAAAAAACTCGGAAATCGACACAAAACCATCCACCGCAAGCTTAAGCGGATTTTTCTCGACATCAAAATTATTCGTGATATATGCCGCGACTCCCTGACCCAGATCATTGTTCGTGTCAAAAAGGACGTCCGACTTGTCCTTGAACTGCCGGAAAAAGGTTCGTTCCGTCACACCCGCAAGACTCGCAATCTCCTGTACAGTCGTATTTTCAAAGCCTTTATCTATAAATAATTTGGCGGCCGCCGCCTGTAATTTTTCTTTGCTTTTCAATTTCATCATTCCTATTTATGTGATTAATAGTAGAAAAACCAAAGTGTCAGTTTGTGACATTTTTTCTTGACAATAAAAATCCCGCAAGTATACAATGATTTCAGATGTCAGTTTGTGACACTGTTTTATTAAAAAAAGGAGAATACACAATGAAAATAACAGTACTCGGTTCTCTTGGCAATATTAATCGTCACTACCTTCCTCGCCTCATTGCAGATGGACACGATGTCACGATCATCAGCAGTTCTAGTGATCGCATCGCCGATATCGAAGCGCTTGGTGCCAAACCCGCAGTCGGTTCAAACCAAGACGTCGACTTCCTTACTCGGACTTTCACAGGTAGTGATGTGATTTATCTTATGATTTCAGGCGTAAATCCAACCTCTGGCGTCGACATGTGGCAGAGTGCCATCGAACTCTCGGAAATTTATAAGACCGCCGTGCAACATTCGGAGGTGAAAAATGTTGTCAACCTCAGCTCAATTGGTGCCGACAACCCTAACGCTGGCATTCTTTACATCTATCATTTTGCTGAAGACGCGCTTAACTCACTTGAAGGTGTGAACATCGCTCATATTCGTCCTGTCGGCTTTTATAGTAATCTTTTTGCTGACATGCCAAGCCTCAAAACGATGCAAACTATCTTTAGTCCAGTTCCGCCAGATATCGCACATGGTTGGGTCAGCCCCATTGATATTGCGGACGTTGCTTATGCCCTGATTAATCATACTCCTTCGGGCAACACTGTGAAATTCGTCGTTAGTGACTGGGCATCAGCCAACGACTGGCTCAAAGCTCTTTCGAAAAATGGTATCGAAGCCAAATATCAACAAATTCCTTTCGAAGCTCTCGTTGATAATATGATAAAACTAGGGTTCCACGAAGACACCGCTAACCGCTTTGCCCAAATGAGGCGCGCCGGTGAGAACTCTGATGAATTTTATGCCAGTCTGCACGCAACGGATTACCACCTTGGAAAAGTCAAACTCATCGACTTCGCAAAAGTATTTGCTGCTGTATACAACGGGTAGAAACGATGAACGATACACGTGCGGATATGGAAAACAGAGTATTTGGAGAAGTATCATTTTTGTTGAGTCAGTAAACTCGTAAATCTGGACACAATGATAAAAAAAGAAAGAAAGCAGGAATCCAGATGCGAGTGTATGACAAAGAATTCAAGGAACTAGAATCCGCCAATGATATCTTGAAAAAGAGCATACCAAGCACAGCGTGAAGGAAATAGGCCAGGTGTTGCAGGTCAGCGAAGCAGGCTATTATCGTTGGCTGCGTACCCGAACCCGTCCCAATAAATACGATGATCTTTTGGCGAAGATCCGTCAGATTCGTGCAGAAAACAAAGACTACGGTGCATATCGCATCTACTTGGCTTTGCAACTGTTCCACGGCTATACCGGGACCTATTACGTCATTCTGAAACTTTGCAAAACCCATCCGCTCATGCTGAAGAAGAAATATCATGCGAAGGGAATCACCAAGGCGGATCCCACTGCACAGGCCAGTGAAAACCTCATTCAACAGGATTTCAGTGCCGCCGCCCCCAATCAAAAGTGGTTAGGAGATATCACTGAAATCCCGACAGCAGATGGCAAGCTGTATCTCAGCGCTGTCTTAGATTGCGATGATGGCGCGATTGTAGGGTTTAAGATGGCGAAGCCTATGAGGGCAGAACTCTGTGTCGATGCCTTCACGCTAGCCGCCGAGCATCATCAAGCCTATGGCATGCTGTTTCATAGCGATCGAGGCAGCCAATATACCAGTAAGGTGTATCGGGAAACGCTTGCCAGGTATGGGGCGGTACAAAGTAGGCGTCATACCGGAAGATGTTATGATAACGCGAGAATGGAGTCCTTTTTTGCCACATTGAAGAAGGAATGCATTTACAAAGTAAAAACTGAGGCGTTAAAGTTGGAGACAGTCAAGAGCATGGTGTTCCGATTCATCGAGGTGCATTATAACCGGAAACGGATTTACACCACGAACAATGGCTATCCCCCTCTCATGAAACGCGACCAGTATTACCGCAACCAGTTGCCACAAGTCATTTAAGGGCGGGTAGCTAAGGTCTTGCTCCCAAATTCTGTCGCAAGACCGTTTCCCATTTTATTTAGGGATTAGTTCGTCAAGGTCAGGTCGTATTTTCCAGGAAAGTACGCCTGGAAAATCTCCACCTTTCCCCTGACTTCACCGACTGATCGCTAGTGTATTGCCACTTTCCAGCATTACGAGTTTCATGACTAAACTACATTTGACAATTCCAGGGTCGCACTCTTGTGGTTTGCGATGGTAACAACGAAGCACTCGGGATATATGGGACTGCTTGCCCTTGCATTCGGATTGCCAGGTGTACTTCTCGGAGCAGCCGTAGGGAACATTCTGGACCGTTTTTCCCACAAGAAAGCCATAATCACTGCTAACGTACTACTTGGTATTGTGTTTATGGCAATCCCGTTGTTGTATCGGTTACACGCATTGCCAATGACTGTGTTATTTGAGCTGGTTTTCCTTGCAGGTTGCTTAGCACCGTTCACCAGTATTGGATGGATGGTCATAGTTCAGAACCTTGTGAAAGAA
>JAJZAS010000131.1 GCA_021799325.1 Bacillota bacterium
CGTAAGATCGATCCGGTACAAACCCTGAAATTGTTTGTCGATCAAAGAGTAACACTCGCTTGTGGAGCGCCAACCGTGCTAAACATGCTAATCAATGCCCCTGGTGCGGATCAAGTCAAAATGATGGCTCACCCGCGCATGGCCACTGCCGGCTCTCCTCCGCCTGCGGCCGTAATCGATAAGGTACAGAAGTTATTTAATATGGACATCATCCACGTGTATGGATTGACAGAAGTGTCTCCTTTTATCACGTATTGCGAGTGGAGAGCTGATTTTGCCACTCTCTCGATGGAAGAACAGGCAAAAATCAAGGCCAGGCAAGGCGTGGAAATGGTGTTCAACGGGGAAACCAAAGTGGTGCGAAAAGACGCTACGGATGTGGAATGGAACGGGCGCGAAATTGGTGAAATCATCACCAGAGGCAACGTGGTGATGGAAGGCTACTACAAACAACCGGAACAAACAGCGGAAGCCATCCGCAACGGCTGGTTCTATACCGGGGACCTTGCGGTGGTGCACGCTGACGGTTATATCGAAATCGTGGACCGCTCGAAAGACGTCATCATTTCAGGTGGAGAAAACGTCTCTTCGGTGGAAGTAGAAGGGGTACTGTACGAACATCCGGCAATTCTTGAAGTGGGTGTGGTGGCAGTTCCAGATGAAAAATGGGGAGAGGTACCAAAGGCGTATATTGTCCTCAAAGAGGGCATGGAGCTAGACATGAATGACTTGCGCGAATGGTGCCGCTCTCGGATGAGCCACTTTAAAGTGCCGAAAATCTTCGAAGTAGTGGAAATGTTGCCAAGAACGGCAACGGGTAAACTGCAAAAGTTCCGGTTGCGTGAGCAGGACTGGAAAGGCAGTAATAAGTTTGTGAATTAAATGAATCGTTGGAGGTGACAACATGGGTAGGGAACAAGCTGACCAGAGGTTGCAAGGAATACGAGTGCTAGATTTTTCGCAGTTGCTTCCCGGCCCATTTGCCACCAAGCGATTAGCGGAAATGGGAGCAGAAGTCATCAAGATTGAGCCTCCCGGCGGTGATCCCGCCAGATGGCTGGGTCGGATTAAAGAATCCACTGGGATCGTTTTTTTGGCCAACAACGACCATAAAAAGATGCTAAACATGGATCTGAAAACTGTTGAGGGACGGGAACAAGTCTTGGAGATTGCAGCAACGGTGGACGTAGTGCTTGAAGGATTTCGGCCTGGGACAGCGGATCGCCTGGGAATCGGCTATGAAGCAATCAAAGCTATCAATCCTTCCGTGGTGTACTGTTCACTAACCGGTTATGGTCAAGCCCCTCATCCACAGGCTCACCTTGCCGGACATGATTTGAATTATGCGGCAAGAAGCGGGCTGTTATCGCAATTGACGGGCAGCGATGGTATGCCGATTGTTCCCCGCGTACAGTTTGCGGATTTGATTGGCGGACTTGTGGCAGTGGAAGGGATTCTTGCGGCGCTTTTGCAAAAGGAGCGAACTGGGCAAGGTGCATACCTAGACGTGGCGATGATGGCTGCGCTGCAAGGATTTTTGCATATTCACGCGATGGCTGCGGCTACGCTTGGTGTGGAGGACGGCATTCACGAGATTACCGGGCAATACGTATGTTATCATTTATACGAGACGAAAGATGGGCGAACCATGTCGCTCGCCGCTTTAGAAGAAAAGTTCTGGCGAAACTTTTGCTTAGCTGTCAATAGAGCAGATTGGATAGATCATCAAGAAGCCAAGGCTGTGGAGGATGATCCCTGGTACAGGCAGATTAAAGCCCTTTTTTTAACCCGGACGATGGAAGAGTGGACAGCGCTTGGGGAGGCGGCAGATTGCTGTTTGCAACCGGTTTTGACCATTCGTGAAGCATTTCGCTAAATGATAGCCAAAAAATTAACAGGAACACGAACCCAAAAACCTTGCGTTTTCGGGTGTTTGAAGATACAATTGATCAGTGTTTCATGCGTCGCAGAACCACCGTTTCATTGTGGGGCCGGGACGTGATTCCCGCTGGGACGCCACTACTTGATTTTGGGGGACTATGGTTTATGGCAGTGAAATGGGAAAAGACAGAGCCGAATACTGGTGTATTAGAGGTAGAAGTGGCAGCGGAGAAATTCTCTGACGCCTTGGATCAAGCATTTAAAAAAGTGGTGAAGACGGTTTCGATCCCTGGATTTAGGAAAGGGAAAGTACCGAGAAAAATATTCGAGTCGCGTTATGGCGTGGAATCTCTTTATCAGGATGCCCTGGATATCGTGCTGCCGAGCGCATACTCTGAAGCGGTTTTTGAAGCCCAGTTGCAACCAGTAGACCGTCCTCAAATCGACGTGGTGCAAATGGAAGCGGGAAAACCTTTGCTCTTTAAGGCAACGGTAACGTTGAAACCCGAAGTCGAACTTGGTGAATACATAAATGTGCCGTTTGAAGATAAAGCCTTTGATGTGACGGATGAAATGTTGGAAGAAGAACTGCAAAAACTTCGTACCGGGCATGCGGAACTCCATGTGCTGGAAGAAGGAGAGGCCGAGAACGGTGATCTGCTGGTCATGGATTTTGTAGGCTTTGTGAACGGTGAAGAGTTTGAGGGTGGAGAAGCAGAGAACTACCAACTGGAACTTGGATCCGGTACATTTGTCCCAGGTTTTGAGGACCAACTGATCGGTGTCAAAGCAGGGGAAGACCGGGAAATTACCATCACGTTCCCTGAAGAATACCATGTCAAATCGCTTGCGGGGCAAGAAGCGTTATTTAAGGTGCATGTTCATGACATTAAACGCAAAATGCTACCAGTGCTTGACGATGACTTTGCCAAAGACATCAGTGAATTTGAAACGTTGGATGAATTGAGGGCAGATCTGCGCCACCAACTCGAGCATGAAGCGGAACATCAGCATGAGCATTACATTGAGGATCAGATCATCGCCAAAGTGGTTGAAAATGCGAAAATAGAGATCCCTGCGGTCATGATTGATGACGAAATTGACGTGCAGGTCAAAGAGTTTGGGTCCCGACTTGAGCAACAGGGGATCCCGCTTGATGCCTATCAGGAATTTACCGGAACGACCACGGATGAGCTAAGAAATCAATTCCGTGAAGAAGCAGAGCATCGCGTCAAATCTTCTCTGGTTCTCGAAGCGATTGCGAAACAAGAGAATATACTGATCACCGAAGAAGAAATTGATTTGGAATTGCAAAAAGTGGCAGATGCCACGCAGCTTGAATTTAACCGCGTTAAAGAAATCGTCGGTAGCAGGGATCCCGATTTTGTGGGAATCAGAAGTGACATCCTGTCACGTAAAACAGTTCAATTTTTGGTAGAGCGTAGCACTCAAGCGTAACTTCGTGTAAAATGGATGTTAAGGGATGATAAGGCACTCAATGTTGTGCCTTATTTTTTCCTAATGGAGACACCGTCTGTCGCTGTAGTGCAGGAGGGATAGAGCATGAATTTAGTTCCAATGGTTATTGAACAGACCAGTCGAGGTGAGAGGGCATATGACATTTATTCTCGCCTGCTGAAGGACCGGATTATTTTTATAGGCACGCCGATTGATGATTATGTCGCCAATTCGGTAGTGGCACAAATGTTATTTTTGGCTTCCGAAGATTCGGACAAAGATATCAGCTTGTACATTAATAGCCCTGGTGGATCGGTGACGGCCGGTATGGCCATTTTTGATACCATGCAGTATATTAAGCCACAAGTTTCCACTATTTGTGTGGGATTGGCTGCTAGCATGGGGTCCCTTTTGCTGACGGCAGGGGCAAAAGGCAAACGATTTGCGCTGCCTAACAGCGAGATCATGATTCATCAACCGCTTGGCGGCGTACGGGGACAAGCAAGCGATATTAAAATCCACGCTGAATGGATATTGAAGACTCGTCACAAACTGAATAACATTTACGCGGAACGCACAGGTCAACCCCTTGAGCGGATTGAAAAAGATACTGATCGCGATAATTGGATGTCAGCCGAAGAAGCGAAAGCCTATGGGCTCATCGACGAGGTGATTTTGCGACCGGACCTAAGATAAGGAGGGATACCCGTGTTTAAGTTTAATGATGATAAAGGGCAACTGAAGTGTTCTTTCTGCGGCAAAACGCAGGATCAGGTGCGCAAACTTGTTGCAGGTCCCGGTGTGTACATTTGCGATGAATGTATTGAGCTATGTAATGAAATAGTGGAAGAGGAACTTGGCGAAGAAGAAGAGTTTGAAATGAAGGACGTTCCAAAGCCAACGGAGATCAAGAATATCCTTGATTCTTACGTCATCGGTCAGGATCGCGCCAAAAAATCGCTTGCGGTTGCCGTTTACAATCACTACAAGCGCATCAATTCCACTTCCAAAAACGATGAAGTAGAGCTACAAAAGAGCAACATCCTGTTGATTGGACCTACCGGTTCAGGCAAGACGTTACTCGCACAGACACTTGCCAAAATATTAAATGTGCCTTTTGCCATTGCTGATGCCACGTCGCTGACAGAGGCTGGTTATGTGGGTGAGGATGTTGAAAATATCCTTCTTAAATTGATCCAGGCTGCAGATTACGATGTGGAGAAAGCGGAAAAAGGAATCATCTACATCGATGAGATCGACAAAATCGCTCGTAAATCGGAAAACCCCTCGATTACAAGAGATGTTTCTGGTGAAGGTGTGCAGCAGGCGTTGCTGAAGATTCTTGAAGGTACTGTGGCAAGTGTTCCACCGCAAGGGGGAAGAAAGCATCCGCATCAGGAGTTCATCCAGATCGATACGACCAATATCCTCTTTATTTGCGGAGGCGCATTTGACGGGATTGAACCGATTATCAAGCGCCGCTTGGGTAAAAAAGTGATCGGATTTGGCAGTGCAGACAACACGGGGCATGAGGTTCACGATGAGGAAATGCTGACAAAGGTGTTGCCGGAAGACTTACTCAAATACGGATTGATTCCTGAATTTGTCGGACGTCTCCCAGTTGTTGCCACCTTGGAGGCGCTGGACGAAGGCGCACTCAAGCAAATTTTGACGGAGCCCAAAAACGCTTTGGTCAAGCAATATCAGCGTCTTCTGGAAATGGATGCTGTGGAGCTTGAATTTGCGGAAGAAGCGCTCAGTGAAATTGCCAAAGAGGCAATCAAGCGCAACACAGGCGCTCGTGGACTTCGAGCAATAATCGAGGGAATCATGCTCGATGTGATGTACGAATTACCAGCGCGGGAAGACATCAAGAAATGCGTGGTCACGAAAGAAACAGTGCTCAAGCGCGAAGAACCCATATTGATGGTAGATGCCGGACCAGCAGGCGACACGAAAAAGAAAAAGAAAAAAGAAGAGACTGCGTGATTGTAAGATCCATGATAGTACGAGATGCATGGGATA
>JAJZAS010000132.1 GCA_021799325.1 Bacillota bacterium
TCCCCATGCCCGCCACTTAGCAAAGGGACGGTTGCGGTAAATCCCCATCAACTGGGTATCTGAGGTAAGTAGCGTAAGAAAGGTGAGGATAGGGATCATCAAAAGAGCGGCGATCACTTGAGTCGCCACAGCCAGTGCGGTTAACGGCAAGTGAGGGATCAGTACAATGATGGCAGCTACGATCAGTCCTCCCACATAGACGGCGTAAAATTTCGGCGCCTGCCATGGCCGATCATTCAGACTTTTTGCCCATTCAAACACACTGGCGTAAGTCCAGGACGTCGAAAGTGAGATGGTGATGGCGGCAAGAAAGCCCGCATTGATCAAGCCAAGTGCGAACAGGTCGCGCACATAGACGCCATACGTTTCAAAAAAACCGTGAAACATCGCAAGTGGCACCGCGCTCACCGCTGCATGGCTCATCCCGTAACGATAAAGAGAAGCGCCACAAAGCAAGATGGCAAACGCGATGACCGATTGCACGGCGCTGCCAAGTGCCGTATCAATGCGACCATAATGCAGGTCCCGATGAGTCATGCCTTTATCAATGACGGCGCTCCCTTGAAAAAAAATCATCCATGGCGCCACGGCATTCCCTACTGTCGCCAAAATAAAGTACATCGTCTGATGAGTGCTCCCCGAGAACCATTGCCACGTCATTTGCGATGGTGCAGCAAATTGATGATGCAAGGTGACCATGGCAATGCCCACAAACACCAGATTCAATGCGCCAACGATCAATGCTAAACGTTCCTTGGTCCAATACTTTCCAAAAAGCGCAAAAGCCACTGTTGCGATCAGGCTGATCACATCGGCCAGTGCAAAAGGCAGTCCCAACACGGTTAGCCCTATGCTCATACCGATAAATTCAGTAACCAATGTAAGGATATTTTCAATTAGCAGTGTAAACAGCGAGAAAGTTCCCCAAAATTTTCCGAAGTACGAGTACACCAATACGGGAAATGGCTTTTGGCTCACAAGCCCAAGCCTCATCGACATCTCCTGAATGGCATACGTGACTGGTGAGAGCATCAATACGAGAGGCAAAAATACGCTAAAACCAAAGGTAACACCAGTCGCTGCATAGCTGATTACCCCACCTGCGTCATTATCGCCAATCATGGCAATCAAACCAGGACCGAGCAAAATCCACAGCAATCGCAGCCACCTGATTTTGGTGGTTTGGCGAGTAGCAGACGTAAGCGGTACAGCGCCCTGTGTACCCGCGACTTTGATGGAATCCGATTCATTGGAGTAGGGAGGCTTCGACGGATACACAAAAATTCCTCCTTCGCTACGTAAACTCTACTCACAAAGGAGGAAAAAGGTGCCTAATTAATTGGATGGGAAACGCCTATTTTTATGTTTAAAAGCCGTAGATGGGGCCAAATTTCTTATTAAAATAATCGAAAATCGCGCTGGTATCGACGCCTTCGCCTGTGGCTTTGCGCAATATTTCATTCGGTTTGTAGAGCGATCCGTATTGATGAATGTGCGTCTTCAACCAGAGGCGAATGCTAGCAAATTCCCCTTTTGCCACTTGTTCGCGATAGTCGGGAATTTCTTTTCCCAGCGCGCGGATCATCTGAGCACCGTAGATGTTTCCCAGCGAATAGGAGGGAAAATACCCAAAGCTACCATCGGACCAGTGCACATCCTGCAGGACGCCCTCACTGTCATTAGGTGGTGTAATGCCAAGATAATCTTGCATTTTTTCATTCCATGCCCCCGGCAGATCGGCCACCTTCAAGTCCCCTGTAATCAGCGCTTTTTCCAGTTCATAGCGCAACATGATGTGCAGGTTATAGGTTACCTCATCTGCTTCAATGCGTATAAAAGATGGCTCCACTGCATTGACGGCCTTGTAGAATTGATCCGTTGTCACATCGCTAAGTTCACCAGGAAACATTTTTTGTAGATCAGGAAAATAACGCTGCCAGAACTCGTGGCTTCGCCCAATGATATTTTCCCAGAAGCGGGATTGCGATTCATGAATGCCCATGGAGACGCCAGTATGTAATGGGGTTCCAGCGAGATCGTCGCTGATGTTCTGTTCATAGAGCGCGTGTCCACCTTCATGAATGGATCCAAAAAGCGCCGAGTTGAAGAAGTTCGGCAAATACTTGGTGGTAACGCGAACATCACCTGGTGCAATGCCTGTAGCAAAGGGATGAACTGTCTCGTCAAGTCGTCCCGCATCAAAATCATAGCCCATCTGATGAAGAATGAACTCGCTAAATTGCCGTTGCTTTTCAGGATCAAACCTGCGCTCCAGAAAATGCTTGTTAGGCTTTGGCGCATCCTTGATTTGATCGAGGATCTCCATTGTCTGTTTGCGCACATCCGCAAAAAGAGGATCAAGGACCCTCACTGTCAGCCCCTCTTCGTACATATCGAGCAAGGTATCATACAAGTGGTCCTTGTGTCCCCAATAGCCGATGAATTCTTTGGTCATGTCGACGATTTTGGCCAAATAGGGGGAAAACATGGCAAAGTCGCTTTTTCCCTTCGCTTCCTGCCAAACCGCTTCCGCCTGAGAGCGCAACACGACGAATTCATGGAAACGCGTTGCAGGGATTTTTTGATTTAAGTCGTAAAACTTGCGGCTGATTTCAAGCATGCGCCTGGTTTTTTGATCCAACTGATCTGCATCAGCTTCCAACCCTTCCAAAAACGCTTTCATTTCTGGCGAAACTTGCATTTGAAATACTGTGGAAGACAGAGTTCCTAGTGCTTCGGAACGGGCTGCCACTCCTTTTTTTGGCATTTTCGTGCGCGAATCCCAATCAAGAAGCGCGATCGCGCTGTTAAAATCCGTGATTTTTTTCATGTAATCTTGAAATGATGCGATTTTGTCTTCGATGCTTGACAAACAACCTCACTCCTTCCGTCATGTACTAATTGTACCACTTGCCATGTGTTTTTTATTTATCACTATCATTGGGGAGGTCATGCTAAACTATTGATTATATAGTGGAAAAGAGGGGTTATAAATGTTCAAAGACTTTAGACAATTTATCCTGAGAGGAAATGTCCTTGATCTGGCTATAGCAGTGATCATCGGGGCAGCATTTGGACAGATCGTCACGTCACTGGTGAATGACATCATCATGCCTCCCATCGGATTGGTACTGGATAAAGTTAATTTTAGCAACCTGTTTATCAATCTATCAGGGAAACACTACGCGACATTGGCTCAAGCGAAAGCGGCAGGCGCCGCCACGATCAACTATGGCTCCTTTATCAATACGATTATCAATTTCCTGATTGTTGCCTTCATTATTTTTCTTGTCGTCCGCCAGGTCAATCGCTTCAAAAAGCCGGAACCTGTGGCAGCCTCTACTACGAAGAAATGCAACTATTGCATCTCCGACATCCCGATGGAGGCGACCCGTTGCCCAAACTGCACCTCACAATTGGGGTAGGCAGTTGGAAATGTATGGTGTGCCGAACAATGGCTACTCCATCGATCCTGCCCTCATCGAGCAATTTGGCCATATCACAACGAAAGAATATATGCATAAACGAAGCAGCAGCGAGCATCTACCCTGTTGAGATGCTCGCTTACTTATGCTCTGTTACGCTAGGGAAATTGCGTCCGAAGTCACCGCGACATCGAAAAGGAATGGTCCCGACGAAAATGAACCCACACCAATGCCGTCTCCTTTGTTCCAAACGGAGTTGAGCCCCGCTTCGAGTTCCTCAGGAGTAGTGATATCAGATGCCGAAATCGAAAACCCTTCTGAGAGCTTGACAAGATCAACCCCTGGAAGTTGAAGCCCTGGGATGGTAGATTCCAAACCGGGATAAAGCATCTTTCCAAACTCATTCAATATGGCGTACTTTTGGTTGTTCAGAACGATCACACCAACTGGAAGGTTTAATCGCGACAGCGTCCAGAGTGCCTGAATTCCGTATAAACTGGCACCATCTCCGACTACTACAAGTACATGCTGGCCTGGGTTTGCCAACGCCGCGCCGATACCTGCGGGAATTCCCCAACCAAGACCACCTGTGGAAGCGCTGAAATACTGTCCTCTGCGATGCACGTTAAGATATTCCCGGACAAGCGAACTAGCCGAAATAGCTTCATCGATGATCACGGTATCATTTGGCATCATTCTCGATAAAGTGTCCAGGACGTAGGGTACACCCATGACTTGTTGGGAACGGGACGCGGCAGATTTTCTTTTGGCCACACGAGCAGTTGTCGTATCGGGGCGTGTTTGGCTTGTCGCTGGAACCTGACTTGCCAGTGCCGAGATCGCTGGTTTGATTGGATAATTAAAGGTGTGCTGTGCCAAGGATGCGGACAGGTTCACAGGGATATCGTCAATATGGTAAACCTGCATCGGTAGTGATCGCGGCCCTGTCAAATATGGATAGGTCATAAATGCAGGTGCACCGATGACCACCACAACATCGTGTTTACCAAGTGTTTGCAAAATCAGAGGGAGCGCGGGTGCCAACATTCCCTCGTAAAGTGGATGCTGGTTGGGAAATCCCATCCGTTCGGCAAGTGGGGCTCCATAGACGGGACATTGCAGACGCTCCGCCAGATGAACCGCCTCGTCAAAGGCATCACTCCTGGCGACTCCACCTCCGAGAACAAGGGCTGGTGCATTCGCTTTTGACAGCGCTTCAACAATGGGTCTAACTAACTCAGGATCTGCAATCTCTGGTGTATGGGATTGACGGATCGCAAAAAGCGATGCTGATTGATCCCAGATGTTCATGGGAATGGCAAGCAGGACAGGTCCCGCTGGTGGTAATTGTGCAAGCTGCCACGCTCGTTCAAGTGCGGGTACCAGGTCTGGCGCTCCTTTCACCTCGTACGACCACTTCACCACTGGCTTCCCCAACGACACCATATCCCCATCCCCATACAGAAGTGGCTCGAAAATCTGATGCCGAGTGTCTTCCTGCCCCACGGTCACGACCATGGGAGCATGATTGTATAAAGCTGTCCTGAGCGATCCGATGGCATTCCCAAGCCCTTGCGCTGCATGTAAATTAACCAGTGCGCACTGACCAGTTGCCTGAGCATAGGCGTCTGCCATTGCCACGACGATGCTCTCCTGAAGTCCAAGGACATATTCAACGGATTTTGGCCAATTGATCAGCATTGGCAATTCAGTCGACCCAGGGTTACCGAACATGCGTTGAATCCGCCTGTCAATTAACCACTGATGAAATGCATCTCTTGCACTGATGTGTTGATCTTCTTGCATACTCATCGGATTACCTCCTCCATAGTGGACAATCTCCTTTTCCAGTGAAAGACGGCTGATTTATAAGACCCTATAC
>JAJZAS010000133.1 GCA_021799325.1 Bacillota bacterium
AGGAGTAGTTAAAATGTCATAGTATATAAAGACTACAACAACTCTTATGATGGTATAATCGGACTATACATCATTGGAGGTGGATTTTTAATGGCTTATGACTCACCAGTTTTCGCCGCCATCATTCAACCGATGCGAGATGAACTGACTGCGATTGGTTTTTCCGAAGTACACACCCCGGAAGCCGTCGATGAAGTGCTTGCGAGCCATCAAGGCACGATGATGTTAGTGGTCAATTCGATATGCGGGTGTGCGGCGGGAATTGCCCGTCCCGCCATTGCAGAGGCGATTGCAATGGGTCCTGCGCCTGATCATCTTTACACCGTTTTTGCAGGACAGGATGTGGAAGCCACTGCACAGGCAAGAACGTATTTTACCAACTTCCCACCATCATCGCCATCGATCGCCTTTTTTAAGGACGGCAAATTTGTCAAGTTGATTGAACGTCACCAAATTGAAAAACACACCAAAGAAGATGTCACCGGGTTGATTGTGGAAGAATTGCAACGACTCGACGCTTAACCAGGACGAGGATGCGGCAGAATACTCAGCTCTGCCGCCTATCCTTGGTTTAAGTTCAGGCTTTTCCACGTCCTCCAACCTTTTTGATCGCGAACATACACCTTTACGCTTTGAACCAAAAAAGGGGGAAAAGATGCAACCATCACTTTTGCTTCGGCCTCCATTTGTTGCATGATCGTAAAAGGCGTGCCAAACGAACTCATGGCTAATGTCAGGTGAGGGTGAAACGCCCTGCTGTCCTCAATAGCAGGAAGGCTGTCGGCGATACGGGTTCGATTGACTTCTTCCCACACGCTGTCTCGTAAAAAAGGAAGGACTGTTCCTTCATGAAGGACCGAAAAGAACAAGACTCGCTTGCCAAAATAAGCGGGCGCTCCCAATTGGATGGTTAAGCTATTTACGGAAGAAAGCGCCGTTAACAGTCCCTCTTCCAACGTCGATACCTGCACGTACTCTGCCGGCGGTAAAATAGTGATGTGAGGTTCCACGTGTTGTACGAGTTTGCCGGGAAAACTTCGGCGCAATGCGTCAATTTTTGCTTGCACTTCAGGCTCTGGCGTAATGCCCACAAAATAACGCAAATCGGATCCACTCCCAAAATCGCAAAGTCATCAAGAAAATGGTACCATACTTGAGTGAGCTTCTTCGATACCCGCTTCATTGCCTCTAAAAATACGGATTGGCAAGGATTGGTACAATGAGACGCACTCTGATCACCTTAGTCAGCCTGATCCTTTTGATCGCTGTTGCTGGTTACCTGTACATCCAATCGGTATGGAACTCTTCGATGCCAGAGACACTGGTGACAAAAGTTCATCAGATCAGCGCCGTTCATGGCGGATACGTACCACTGTCTAAAATGCCCATTTTTTTGCAAAAAGCGGTGATCGATACTGAGGATCAGAGTTTTTATCACAATATGGGATTTGACCTCGAGGGCATTGCCAGAGCAGTGATTGCCGACATACAGGCAGGAAGCCTAGTGCAGGGTGCCAGCACCATCACAGAACAGCTGGTAAAAGACATATTTTTGACTGACAAAAAAACGATCAGTAGAAAGATGAAACAAATTGCAATTGCCGTGATGCTGACAAAAAGTCTTCCTAAAAACGAGATTTTATCGTTATACTTAAATGAGGTGTACTTGGGCAATGGCGCCTATGGCATGGGAGATGCGGCGGAAGTTTATTTTCATCGTGCAGTATGGCAATTGACGCCCGCCCAGTGTGCCCTGCTTGCCGGGTTGCCTCAAGCCCCAAGTGAATATGACCCATTTTCGCATTTGCAATTCGCGAAGCAGAGACAATGGGAAGTGTTGCAGCGTATGGTCAGTGTAGGCGACCTTTCGAATTCACGCGCCAAAGCCATCGCTTCACAACCGCTCGGCTTAAAATAGAATACGAAATTTTCGTTCGGTGATGATTTCTTATTTTCACAAACCAATCGCCTTCATCACTGACAAAAAAGCGGACCTGTACCCAGCGAAGCGGCGACCATACTTCAAGATAGCGTTGCCTGTTCATGACGTTCCCCCTCGCCATGAACATAGCATGTCCCAATCAAGAGGACTGTCGAACGAACGAATTCGTTTAAAAGCAATTATCGACAGGTCGTCACACAGAATGGCATAAAAATACCTACTTCTTCGTGAACATAATGTGATAGATTTATTGTAAGCATTAAAGTGTGATAGAATATGAAATCATGGGATGATTTTGTCGTGACAGGAGGGATACTGCCAATGATGGATGCAAAGGAAAAAACCTGGAGCTGGGCTATTCTCGGGGTTTCAGTGGTCATGATGGTGTTGGTCATGGTGGCTCTCGGGTAAAAATAAAAGCGCTCGCGCGCTTTTATTTTACTTTTTGCAGGAATTGCTCTGACTAACAGAGAAATTTTCATAAATAAATGTGATCTCAAGTAAATGGTTCTATAAATGTCGAGCTATCTTTTGTTTCCACGATAAGGAGTGACTTAGCGTGAGTAAAGAGTATCTATCCATGTTCATTGATGAGACGCGCGAGCATTTGCAAGCTTGGTCTGACGGCATGATCAACATGGAAAAAACAGGCGACCTGACTGCCGTTGCCACCATTTTCCGTGCCGCGCATACCATTAAAGGCATGGCGATGACCATGGGCTACAAGCACATGGGTGAAGTCACTCACAAAGCAGAAAATTTATTAGATGATTTGAGAAATAACAAATTGATGATCACCACCCCGGTTGTGGACGCTCTCCTGCATGCGCTCGACATGCTGGAAATGCTACTCGATGACATTGAAGCAACAGAAGAGGAATCGGACCGCAACATTCAGCCTATCATTGAAGAATTGACAGCAGTACGAGAAGGTCGTGCGTATACGAGTGCAGCTAAATCTGCTGTCCAAGCAGCCAAGGCAGAAACGGCCGCCGCTGTTGCAGTACAAGCGGTCGACACCGCAGAAGGCATCTCCGATCAAGCGTTGATTCGTAAAATTGCTGAAAAAGCGATGGATGATGGATTTCGCATCTATGAAATTTTAATTGGCTTCACGCCTGAATGCATCATGCCACTTGCCAGATTCGCTCAATGGTTACAACGGATTGACCAAGACTCGCTGTTATTCACCAACCCGGATTCCACCATTCTTGATGCAGGCGATTATACCGGCGATATTACAGCTGTCATCGCAGCCAGAGAGGATTTCGAGGTGGTTGGCGAGACACTTGCTGACATCTCTGAAGTGGTGGTCCGATCAATCCAGGAATGGACGAAAAACGATGGCGATACATACGTCAAATCCGGCAACCTTCTCCCGCAAGAAGGACATATCACCGATGATGAACACGTGCGCAAGGTGATCGAACAGGCCTTAAAACAGGACTTCCGCGTATTCGAGGTGGGGGTACTGCTGGCAGAGACCTGCCAAATGAAAACTGCGCGTATCTTTATGGTATTTGAAGCGATAGGTGGTCAAAACCACCTGCTGTATACCAATCCCCATGTTCAGCAGATTGAACAGGAACAAATGGGAAGAGATGTACTGTTTGTCATGTGGTCGAAGGAGGATTTGCAGACAGTGCAAAAAGCGATCCAAAGCATTTCTGAAGTGGATCTCGTTGAGCTCAGGGAATGGTCCAAAGAAGGCGAAGAAACCCAACGTGGACCCAATATGGTACAAAAGACAGAACAACAAAAAACCACCACCACTGAAAAACGCAAAATGAGTACAGTTCGTGTGGATACGGAAAAATTGGACGACCTGATGAACCTTGTCTCTGAGCTTGCCATAGACAAGACGAGACTGGAGCGAATTCGTACCGAAGTCCCTCATACTGGCTTATCCGAAACAGTGGACCATATGAGCCGACTATCCAGTCAACTCCAGGAATTGATCATGTCCATTCGCATGGTGCCAGTGGAAACCGTGTTTAATCGTTTCCCGCGCATGGTGAGGGACACCTCCCAACAGCTTGGCAAGGAAGTGGACTTTACCATTGTGGGACAAGATACGGAGCTTGACCGCACGGTGGTAGAGGAAATTGGCGACCCGATCATGCACATGCTCCGGAATTCGCTCGATCATGGGATTGAGAGCATTGCCGAACGCCGGGCCACGGGTAAACCTGACAATGGACACATTGAACTTCGAGCTTATGCGGCAGGCAACCACGTCTTTATCGAGGTGGAAGACGATGGCCACGGTATTAACCGAGACAAGGTGTTTAAGAAGGCACTTGAAAAAGGACTGGTCAGTAGCTCCGAACATTTGACCGACCATCAGGTGTATCAATTGCTGTTTGCCTCCGGATTCTCCACGGCTGATGCGATCAGCGACCTGTCAGGACGAGGCGTAGGGCTAGATGTCGTCAAGTCAAAAATTGAATCGCTCTCTGGGAAAGTGGACGTCTTCAGCGAGGAAGGAAAAGGCACCAAGTTTGTCGTACGCTTACCGATGACACTTGCCATTATGGATGGACTGATGGTGAAAATCGGTGATCACCCCTATCTCATTCCCATCGGTAGCATCACGGAAACCGGCGTACTTCGCGGGACGCAGACCGTCAATGGCTCTGAAGTAGTGATCTGGCGTGACCGTGTAGTACCTATTATTCGTGCGCGCAACATCTTCAATGAATCAGCTTCCAATGAGGAAGGATTCGTGGTTTTCGTCAATCGCGGCGATAAAGTGGTCGGTATTGTGGTAGATGAATTGTTGGGGCAATTTGAAGTGGTGTTAAAAACGCTAGATCAACGCCTTAAGAAGATTCCTTATTTTGCGGGAGCCACGATACTTGGCGATGGAGAAGTTTCCCTCATCATTGATGCCAATGCGTTCATTGATTGATTGGATTCTGTGCAGAATGAACTATCTTAATGAACTATCTTATTGATGACGGGAGGTTGTGTTTTGAAAATCGTCACCTTTCGCATTAACAGCGAATTGTATGCATTGCCTGTAGATACCGTAAAATCAATAGAACGCATGCAACCCATTCGCCCTGTGCCTATGGCCCCTGAGAATATTGTCGGCATCATGAACTTGCGCGGCGTGGTGATGACCGTGATTGACCTTCGGGCTATGTTGAACATGCAACAAATTGATTATACAGCGGATACCAGATTATTAGTAATCAAAGACGTTGCTTATATCGTCGATGAAGCATTGGATGTACTTGAAATTGACCCTGACCATGTGGAAATGCAGGATGATGATCATCCACTCGTGAAGGGAATCATTCAACAAGGCGATAAGCTGATTGTCATGATCAAATCCG
>JAJZAS010000134.1 GCA_021799325.1 Bacillota bacterium
TGGATTCGATGGAGCAGATCGAGAAACTGGATTGGCAGTTTGCGCATCATGAGGTGAAGCCAAGGTGGGAGCGGTTAAAGCAGCAGGTGGATCAGTTTGACATGGACAGTGCGCTGGAAACATTAAAGTCGATTGCAGCGATGCTAAAAATGACACTCAAGTAATTAATCAATTTTGAAAATCAGTAATAGTTATTCCTTTCGACGAATAGACACAATTTAGACAAATTATTGATGGATTCTATTTTATGCATAGGTTTTATATTTTCCTATTATAATTTCTACAAATCCATATAATTCAGCATTTTTATGCATTTATTACCTGGAATAATTGGTAATTCTAAATAATCAGCCTCCTTTTTTTCTCATAATAGCAACATTGAATTCACATTTTTATCCGTTTTATGATGAATCATAACAAGTGTGTAAACCTTTCCAAATTTATAATTATGATTTTTTATCATGGCGAGATAAAGGTGGGAGAATAATGACTGCAACAAATAGCTTTGGGAAAAAAAGCGTGGTGACCCGTGTTACTTTTGTTGTGATAGCTATTCTGATTGTGGTCATCATTAATGTGGTATTGAGTTTTATATTTAATCAACAAATCATAAAGAGTGCTACCTCATTTCAATCTAGCGTGCTTTCATTTGGCCGTGACGTAAGCAGTTTAATCGATAATGGATTCTATCAAATGGATGGGCAAGCCAACGTATGGATTGCCGCAGAAGCAATTCCTGGTTACAAAAGCCTTGCTAATAGCACGTTACCCGTGGTCTTACAAGGAGAGCAAACCATGAATTCGGATTTGACACATCTAATTTCATTAGCGCCCAACACCACACTTCGTGCAGAAGTGATCAAGGCAAAAAAGGATGCTTTACCCTACGAACACTATTTTAATCAATCTTTGGCAGAAGTGAAAAAGGGCAATATTCATGAGGCGGTGGCCAATATCCTTGTCAATAATTCTTCCGCCTCCAATGCCTTTACGAATGACCTTCTGGCATTAAATCAAACCACGCAAAAATTGATGAATTCCCCCGCCACGTCTACGGTTCAACAGGCGGAAGTATCCAAAGAGGTTACCTTGGCAGGTAACCTAGTGATTCTTGTGGTCAACATCCTGTTGCTTTTGTTCTTTCGACGTGTCGTGAGACCGATCCCCGTTGTTTCATCATCTCTGAAAAGAATTGCGGAAGGGGATCTCACTGTAGAAGAAGTTCATACAAATTCTTCCGACGAAATAGGGGAACTCGTTCTTTCCACTAACGCCATGGCAAACCATCTACGCCATCTTATCGAACAAATTCAAACAAGTGCGGAGCATTTAAGCGCTTCTTCCGAGGAGTCAGCCGCATCCACCCAAGAGACCACCGCATCGATTAATGAGATTGCAAAACAGATGCAGGAAGTGACTAACCAATCCGTCCAGGGGACGGAATCAGCAGTAGAAATATCGAAAGCATTATTGAGTTTATCTTCACTCATTCAACTTTCAAAAGACAAGGCGGCAACAGCCACAGCGATTACAAGTGATACTAGGATGGCGGCAAATTCAGGGAAAGAGACTGTGGACAACACGATCCAAAGTATTCAACAAGTGCAGCAGAAGACATCAGAAACGGAACGGCGGATGACAGAACTTCAGCAATATTCGAGGCAGATTGAAGAAATTGCGTCTACAATTAGTGATATCGCCAATCAGACGAATTTGCTTGCGTTAAATGCCTCCATCGAAGCCGCAAGGGCGGGTGAACAAGGGAAAGGGTTTGCAGTGGTTGCCGAAGAAGTTCGGAAATTGGCCGAGCAAACGCAAAATGAGTCTTCCCGAGTCGGTACTATTTTGTCTAATATTATATCAATTACAGAAGCCGGGGTACTCGTGACGAAAGAGAGTCAGATGGCAGTTACTACTGGCGTCGAAATGGCTGTTCAATCGGGGCAGGCCTTGGAGAAGATCTTGAACGCGGTAGAAAAGACTGTCAATGAAGTCAATGGAATCGCGCAATTGACGCAAGATGAAGTAGCCAATTCGGATCAGATTGTCGCACTGATCAGCACGGTTGCCGGAGTGGTTGAGACAACCGCAGTAAGTGCGCAAAATGTTGCAACGGCCACAAAAGAGATCAGCAGCGCGATGGAAACCATCGCAGCAAGTACGCAAGAATCCAACCAACAAGCGTTGCATTTACATGAACTGATGATGGAGTTCAGGATGGTGTAGCAGACAATTAGTAAATATTCTTCGCTTTTATAAATATGGAGAGGAATCACAAATGAAACCAATTTTATTGGGGATCCTAGCTTCCTTCTTTTTTGCTGCCACCTTCGTTCTCAATCGCATGATGAGCAATGCGGGAGGAAGCTGGATCTGGAGTGCGTCATTGCGGTATCTATTCATGATTCCGCTGTTATGGTTGCTCGTATTGGCAAGAAGAGGACTAGGGCAACTCTTTCATGAAATGCGTCAGCATGTTGGCAAATGGTTATGGTGGAGTTTTGTGGGATTTGGACTTTTTTATGCACCGCTATGTTTTTCGGCGTCTTATAGTCCCGCCTGGTTAGTGGCAGGTACGTGGCAGATCACCATCATTGCTGGCTCATTGATCGTGCCTTTTTTTTATACAAAAGTGGTAACTCAAAATGGATTGGTACGGATGCGAAAACGAATTCCTTTTAAGGGAATGGGGATGTCCCTGATCATCCTGTTAGGGATAGGGATCATGGAATGGTCGCAATCCACAAGTGTTACACTTTGGCATTTGATGCTTGGTGCCCTTCCGATCTTGATTGCAGCCTTCGCATACCCCCTTGGCAATCGCAAAATGATGGAAGTATGCGGTAATCGATTAGATGCCTATCAGCGGACACTTGGCATGGCTATTGCAAGTCTGCCGCTATGGCTGGTTTTGTCTGCCTATCAAGGATTGACGCACGGGCTCCCGAGCGCAGGACAATCTCTGCAGGCATTTATTGTGGCGCTATTTTCCGGGGTGATTGCCACCGTGCTTTTTTTCTCCGCGACGGATATGGCAAGAGGGGACGTCCATCGACTCGCGACTGTCGAAGCCACTCAGTCTGGTGAGGTGGTGTTTACACTGGTCGGGGAATTGATTTTTTTACCGGGGACGATGATCTCTATGGCAGGACTTTTAGGGATTGTGCTTGTGGTGTTAGGTATGATTTTGCATAGCCTATATTCAATTAGACTACAACCTGTTGAATAAGCGGTTCCTCTCTATTGATTTATGCAAACACATGTTCTATGATTGGTTTATACCGAATGTGTGTTCGTGTATTTGCCTAGGGGGGGAAGTAGAGTGAATCTTAAACGTATCATTTCTATTGTCAGTTTGGCATTATTTGCGTCAATTGGATTGACCATCTACTTTGCTGATCGATTTTATCAAGAGTGGTATGGGTTGGTACTCCTCGGGAAGGAATCGATCACTTCAATTGAAATTTACCTTTGGGAATTTGGCTTGTGGATTTCTGCCTTTTCTTCTATTTTCCTTTTGACGCTCATGTTTGCGCTGTGGATTCGCAAGCTGCAACACCGTTCAGGGGATCATGTCAGGGAGAGGAGAAACTCTTCCCTCCCGTCTGAATATCATCATCATTTGCGTCATCATGATTCTATCGCATAATAGTGAGTATCAATGATGACAGGTTGGTGGTAACGGTGAATCGGCAGCAAAATAATCATCATGATGTGACTCCGGCATCTATGGTGAAAGGGTTCGGGGACTCATTGAATAAGGATGATGCGAAGCGGATCGATCGGATGGTAAATAATTATCAAAGCAGGATATTAAACCATTTAAATGACGAGTATGTCCGGTCCACCAGATGGTCAGATCGTTTGGCAGATCGAATGGCAAGTTTTGGCGGTAGTTGGCGTTTTATTATAATTTTTGCGTCTTTTTTGGTGTTATGGCTAATTTGGAATACCCTATTCACGCTCCGTTTTGATCCACCTCCATTTATACTACTCAATTTGATCTTATCATTTATTGCATCATTTCAGGCTCCGATTATTATGATGAGTCAAAATCGTCAGGCTACTCGTGACAAGCATGAAGCCATCATTGATTTTGCGATTAATTACAAAGCAGAGCATGAAATTGATGATGTGCAGGCTCATTTGCATCGAATGGAGCATGAGTTAAGTGAGGTGAAAAGTTTACTGCAACAGGTACTGGCAAAAAATATTTGAGTAATTTCAATATAATAATTATTATATATTTACCTTATTATATATAGTTCAGGGAGAGAATTCAGGTGCGATGGCTTCGTCATGGTAAATGGCCAAAGTGGATGGTTCACCTCCATTACTTTGCAATTGCTTCTTTTATTCTATTGCTGATAAGCGGAATGGCTTTATACTGGCCACCTGTGCATACCATTCTCATTCCGTACTTACCATACCTCTATTATTTCCATATCGTTTTAGGGATCCTTTTTGGTGTGGCGATCCTTGTACCTATAGTGAGCAGATTTTCCTACAAGAAGCGTATCAGAAGATTGGATTGGCTGATGCCCATGTTGTTGGGATCAAGCATTGTCTTTACCGGTATCATCATATGGCAAGTTGGTATATTTGCAGCGTCATGGGGAAGTGTTGCATTTCGCTGGCATGGTTCGATGTCAGCCGTGCTTCTGGTATGGGTGTTGATTCATTTCGTTTACAAGTGGGTGAGCTATCAACCGAATTCTGACGGTTGGAACCCTAAATTGGTCCCATCAAGAAGAGGGTTTTTGCGTTGGGTGGGGACCGGTGTGGCAGGAACTGTCGTGCTGATGATCCTTGATCCTTATCGTTGGTGGGGTGAGGTCATATCGTCTTCCCGACATCCAATGGGGGAAGGGACACCTTCGGATTTTGCTGCTTATTATACCGTTACGGGAAATTACCCATCTGTCGATTTAAGTCATTATCGATTAGTAGTGGATGGTTTGGTGCAAAGGCCAAGAATCTTAACCTGGCGCGATGTGGAAACATTGCATTCGTTGGAGGAAAGTGCAAATTTCCATTGCGTAACAGGCTGGACGGTACCTGACGTGAAATGGAGAGGAATACACATCAAAACACTAGTGGATATGGTTGCGCCACGAGCTAATGTCAATTACGTGCATTTTTACTCATTGGACGGAGTATACTCGGAATCCTTATCACTACAAGAAGCACTTGATCCCACTGTGCTTTTAGCTTTTGAATTAGACGGTAAACCACTATTAACACAGCAAGGGTTCCCTTTGCGTCTTGTCGTGCCTAAGA
>JAJZAS010000135.1 GCA_021799325.1 Bacillota bacterium
TTATTTGCCATTCTGGGGGGTCTTAGGAGGACTATACGGCGTATTCTATATTCGCGTGTTGTTCATCTTTGAAGACTTTTACGATAAGCTAAAAAAGCTCCCAGAATGGTTAAAGCCAGCGTCCGGCGGTATCCTCATCGGCATAATCGGTTACTTTTTTCCACAACTCTTTGGCGTAGGTTATCCTACGGTGGAAAAGGCGCTGGTCAATCACATCGTTCTCGGTACTTTAATTGTCCTTCTCATTCTCAAGTTGGTGATGACTTCACTCACACTTGCAGCAGGTGGATCAGGTGGTGTTTTCGCACCTGGACTATTTATGGGCTCCATGCTTGGCGGAGCGTACGGGATTATCTTAAAGATGCTGTTCCCCCATTTGCCTGTCAGTGACGGCGTGTTTGCAGCCGTTGGTATGGCGGCGGTATTTGCAGGTTCTGCTCACGCACCGATCACTGCCATGGTGATGCTATTTGAAATGACGGGTAACTATCAGCTTATCCTACCGCTGATGCTGGCCGCTGTGATTGCCACTGCCGTGTCCTCAAAGTTGTCGAGAGAAAGCATCTATACGATGAAGTTGGCAAGGCGCGGCCTCGACATTTTGCGCAAGCGCAATCCTGACCATTTGTCCTCTGTACTTGTAAAAGAAGCGATGCAATCTGGCAGACTTACGATCGATGGTGGAATGACACTTCGTGAAGCGCTTGACACCATCAAGAAGACAAAAGAATGGTTTGTTAACGTAAAAGACAGCGATGGGGTTATACTGGGAAGTGTCGCAAGGTCTCAGATCTTAGAAAACATCCAACTCGGAAAAGAGACCTCCAAACTGCAGGAACTCTTGCCTCCTGTCATAGGCACCATTCCTGCGAATGCCACCTTAAGTGAGGCGAGCACTTTGATGAACGAAATGAATACCACTTATCTGCTCGTTATGGATGAAAACAATGTGGCACAAGGCGTCATCGGAAGTTCTGATATTGTACGATCCTATCAAGATTAGAATGAGGATACCGCTATGGCTTTCGCTTTCTTGCTGCTGATCATTTTTCAAGGAATATCTGGTTGGAACGATGGAGGCAATTTATTGGGGCTGGTAGAGCACATCGGCACCAAATGGAAAATCACTTTTTTACTATTGCTCGCAGGTATTGTCATCGGCCCATTTGTGCTGGGCGCACGTGTGGCAGACACGATCGGCAATAACATCATCCAACTGCAGGCGGGCGATGTCTATATCTTGAACGGCGCGATGCTAGCCACACTCGCGACGCTGGTGTTGAGCTGGATCATCAGGATGCCCACCAGCACTTCGCTTGCCCTTGTCGGTGGTCTGATCGGGACCGCCGGGTCACGCCTGGGGTTGCATGCCATTCATTTTCACGGTCTTTGGATGACCATCCTTTCGATCATCCTATCGGTCACCCTTGGCTTTTTGGCAGGAGAACTTTTGTACAAGCTGGAGCGAAAAATTCGCCATCGCCTAGAATCCAAATGGGATCTCGTGTGGCGCCCACTCTCTTATGTGCTTTCCTTTTTACAAGGTCTCGCCTACGGTGCCAACGATGCAGAAAAAGCAATCGGCCTTGCGGCCACCCTGCTTGTGATTGAGCGAATATCACCACACTTTCACATTACATTGATGCTCGTGGCCATTTCCACCATCGTTTGGATCTTTGGCGCACTGCTTGGTGGTGGTCGCATCGCGCAAACCATTGGTCACGCTTTTTACGAACTAAAGCCAAAACACGTTGCCTCCATCCAGACGACCTCGGTGATGGTGGTGATTGGCGCGGCATTACTCGGTGGACCCGTCAGTTCCACCCAAACCATCGATAGCGCCCTGATCGGCGTTGGTCACGATCTGCGTCACCATCATCTGAACCGCTCCAAAGTCATCAGGCTGTATGTGGCCTGGGCGTTGACTCTGCCTGTGGCGGTCCTTTTTGGCATCCTAGCCTCTTTTTTTATACGCTAGGTGAAAAGCCGTCCATTTGGCGCCTCAGTTCTGGATCCATAATCTTAACGAACACTTCAGGTAACCTAAGTTCTGCCACTTCTTTGCTCGAAACGATCTTGTCCCTCCAGTCATGGGGGACGCGATAAAACACCTCATTGATCTGATCAATCAAGCTGTTCACGTCAATCCCCATGTATTTCGGCTTCACCGGTAGCAAATACTGCCTGGCACGAAGCCACATGGAGTAACCTCCCCTGATGTTACCATTCTCCAGGTGATAAAGACATACTGCCGCCTGAATCATCCCTTTTAATGCCTCGGGTCTCCCAGTATCGAGCCAAAGCGATTCCCCGTACTCGTGACACTCAAAATAGTTTTTCTCCACATTAAAAAAATACAGGTAGGTCAGCCAGCGTTCATCCATGACCTAACCCTGCTGAGGCTGCAACTTTTGGACAAAACGATCCATCCGCTCCAGCGCCTTTTCAATCTGTTCGACAGACGTGGCGTAGGAAGCGCGGATAAATCCTTCTCCTGACTCCCCAAACACATGACCAGGGACAACGGCCACCTTGCCTTCTTTCAAAAGCCCTTCGGCAAACTGTTCGGAGGTAAGGCCAGTGGAGGCGATGGAAGGGAAGGCATAAAACGCACCCTTTGGTTCATGACAATCAAGCCCTACTCTTTTGAAACCATTCACCATTAAACGCCTACGTTCGTTGTAACTTTCGACCATTTTGTCTCGTTCGGAATCCCCATGACGAAATGCCTCAATCGCTGCCATCTGTCCCATAACCGGTGCGCAAAGAATTGTGTATTGGTGGATTTTGATGAGTTCCTGCATAATCTCGCGAGGTGCAGCCACGTATCCAACACGCCAGCCCGTCATGGCGTAAGCCTTCGATAAGCCGCTGACAAGGATGGTGCGCTCTTTCATTCCGGGGATCGCCGCGATACTGTGATGTGGTTCACCATAGGAAAGTTCTGCATAGATTTCATCAGTGACCACAAAAAAATCGCGTGTCATTATAAGTTCTGCCACGTCTTTCAAGTCATCTGATCCCATCACCGCACCCGTGGGGTTGTTGGGATAGGACATGACAAGCACCTTGGTTTTTGCTGTCAGCGCACCAACAAGCGCTTCTTTTGTCAAACGAAAATCATCCTTCATCCCGGTCGGCACGACGACAGGCGTACCTCCTGCCAGCACCGCGCATGGTCGATAAGACACATAGGTCGGTTCGGGAATGAGCACTTCCTCACCAGGTTCTAGCAACGTCCGCAGCGCTAAATCAATCGCCTCACTGCCGCCAACAGTCACCAGAATTTCTGTTTCCGGATCATAATCCAGCTCAAATTTACGCAAATAGCGACTGATTTCTCTGCGCAATTCAAGGAGACCAGAGTTTGCCGTATAGGAGGTAAAGCCTCTCTCCAACGCGTAAATGCTTGCTTCACGCACATGCCATGGCGTCACAAAATCAGGCTCCCCAACACCTAGGGAGATCACATCCTGCATTTGACTCGCCAAATCAAAAAAGCGTCGGATCCCTGAAGGAGGCAAATCACGAACGGTTTTCGACAAGCGGTGGGTCAATTCCGTCATGGTGTCACCACCAGTCGCCGATCGCCTTCATTGTCATCAAAAATAACGCCGTCCGATTTATAGGTTTTAAGCAGAAAATGGGTGGTAGTGGAGATCACGTGCTCAATGGTGGAAAGACGTTCTGAGACAAAACGGGCAATTTCCCGGATGTCATCTCCTTCAATCACCACCTGCAGATCGTAGGCACCCGACATCAAAGATACTGATTTGACCTCAGAGAAGCGATAGATCCGCTCTGCAATCGCATCAAAACCCACTTCGCGTTGCGGCGTCACCTTGACGTCAATGACAGCCGTCACCCGTTCCGACTTGACCTTTTCCCAATTGATCGTGGCAGAATAACGTAAAATGATGTGCTCGTCTTCCATTTCCTTGATCATATGCGAAACGTTCTCAGAGGTTTCCCCAATCATGGAAGCGATCGTTTCTGCGGACAATCGTCCATTTTGATGCAAAAGTCGCAATATTACATCTCTGTTTTCTATCTCCACTCGCAGTTCTCTCCCTTGTCTCTCTTTTATAATGCGATCAAACCCTCTGGGGCTGAAATAGTGCTTTTGCCGTTGCGCTTACCGATATACAGTCGCTCATCAGCCAACCGATAGCAAGAGCGGAAATCATTGCACTCCGTAATGCAATCGACGACCCCCATGGTCAGTTGTAAACCGAATTTTTCTAACGGCGCCCCGTGAACTAAATGCTTTAACAATGCTGCAGTTTCGTGCGTCCACGACACATTATGAAAAATAAGCACAAATTCATCACCGCCAAGCCTTGCGATGACATCCTTATCGCCAATATTAGTTTCAAAATACCTCGCGATCTCAATCAGCGCCTGATCCCCGCGTTCATGACCTTCCCGATCATTCAACTCCTTAAAATAATCGAGATCAAGCAACGCCATTACCATTGGGTCGGGAATGGGTTTTGCCATCAATTCCTCAAAATGCGACTCCAGCGCCCGCCTATTCCAGATCCCCGTTAACGCATCATGGGTACTCATACGAGCCAACAGCTTGCGCTGACGAATCAGCCGAAAAGCTAACGTAAAAGATTGAATTAACGGTGGCAACAACCGCCTTAACAACCCATCTGCGACTTCTGAATAAATGGCGAGTGCCGCATATAACTCTTTTTCATCAGAAATAAAAGTGAGCACGCCTTGCCCATTTTCCGGTTCATCGACGATATAGGGCGGAAGTATTCGCCTCCCTGGAGTTGACCAGATAAAGCGTTGTTGCTGAAAATGATTCAAATCGCGATGAGACAGCCACATAGGGAAATCCACATCAAGCCGATCTCGATAGGTGGAAATGGGCCCAAAAACGTCTTCCACCCGCCATCCTGTTTCATGGTTGATCGCGTAAACCCCACCGTTGACATGCCCGAGTTGCATTAACATGTCACGAAATTGCCTCCAAAGCTCTTCCTCATCCCGAACAAACAGCAAAATCTGCGACATTTCCTGTATCCATCGAAATGCGCGATTTTCCCCTTCCAGCATATCCAAGATTCCTTGTTTCTCGATCAAGAAAGCGAGCATAGGCGCAATCAGTTCCAAGGATTCAAGCGCAACAGGAGAAAAATCCTCCTCATCCCCACCAGCGATGAAAATCCCGCCTACCGTCACCCCGCTATG
>JAJZAS010000136.1 GCA_021799325.1 Bacillota bacterium
GTCGATGTGACGGGGAGTGGAATCTTCCGTAAAAACCTCACTCTCGCTCGGACCGTAAAACCCTACCGCGGATGCGTTGACCAGTACTTTTGGAGGGACTGCCGATGATTTCATCCATTCGACCAACATGTTGGTGGTAGCCAGGCGACTCTGCAAAATGGCGTTTTTTGTGTCTTTTGTCCATCTGCCACTAAATATTGATTGTCCCGCCAAATTGATCACCCCATCAAAAGGCGCGTCTAAAGCTGCTTTTTCCCATTCGCTTTTATCAAGTGGCAACCTCAACACCCGATTGTCCTGCAAGGAAGACCGAAAGGGTGATCGTGTTCCAATCGCTATCTTATCCCCTCTGCCTGTTAGGTGAGCAATTAGCGCCTTTCCTACCAGTCCTGTTCCGCCGATAATCAGATACCTGGACACGATGGACTCCTCCTACTTCATGATTCCTGATTTTTCGAATGCTTCTCGTAGATGTTTCGCAAGCGTTGCGGCACCTGGATGGTCACCATGAATGCAAATCGTATCGAAGTGAAGCGAAATCACCTCTCCGGTCCGCGTTGTGACCTGCCCCTTAGAGATCGCGAAAAGCACCCGCTCTACCACCGCATCGACATCATCCATAACGCTTCCTTCAATATTTCTCGGAGTCAATGACCCGTCCCATTCATATGAGCGATCTGCAAAAAACTCTTGCCACACCGTCAACCCCTCAGTTTTTGCCACACTGGCGAGACGACTTCCAGACGGCGCATAAAGAACCAGGCGAGGGTCATAAGCGGCAATTGCGTCCGTCACGCATTTAGCCATGTCCTCATTCACTGCCGCAACGTTATATAGCGCGCCGTGCAATTTCACGTGATGCAATGTGGTGCCATGACGAACCGCAAAAGCTGATAACGCCCCCATTTGATAAATCATCTGATTGGCAATTTCCTGGCAACTATAGGGAATGTGACGTCTACCAAAGCCCTCTCGATCCGGATAGCCTGGGTGAGCGCCAATAAAAACGCCATACTCCTTCGCCATCTTGACCGTGCGATCCATGACCTGAGGATCTCCAGCGTGAAATCCGCAGGCGATGTTGGCCGATGTAATGACACCTAGCAACGATTCGTCTTCACCAAATGCATAGACACCAAAGCCTTCCCCAAGATCCGCATTCAGGTCCATCTACACACTCTCCCCAATCGATGATGGTTTATCTTTTTTCCCAAGCAGATAGCTGTATCCAAGTGTGACAACAGGGGAGAGGTAAGCAAAAAAAGCGAATGGCAGGTATGTGGTCGTACGAACGGAAACAGCAGTCGACAGCATCGCCCCCATCAAATTCCAAGGAATGATGGCGGCTACCACTACGCCGGAATCGGACAACAACCTTACCAACTTGCCACGCGGCAGACGCAACCGATCAAACACGCCATTCATCGCTTGCGCTGGCATAATAACGGACATCGATTGTGAAGCAAACAATCCTGCAGCAAACAGGCTGAAGATGACTGTAACTACTGATGAAGTCCACTCGTTCACACAAAATTTTCCTATATCATGTAAGATAGCCTGAATTGCTCCCATTCTTTCCATCACACCACTAAGCGCTGCAGCAAATACAACAAGTAACAGTTCGTCAAAGGTGGGCCATATTCCCCCTGCATAAAATGTTGAATTTTTGTAGATCCTTAAGCCTGTACCAAACCATGCTGCGTGAAGAATCGAGAGCAGAGAGACATGGGCAAGCAGCACCGCCATCAACACTGCCGCAACAATAGATATGATAAAATTCAAATATAAGGGCATCCGCAAAATAGCGAACAAGAATAGCCCAAAAGGAAGAAGAAGCCACCACCATGCCGCACTCGCCAGATGGATACTCGTTGGCAGCGGCCAACCATGACTTTTCTGTTGATGCATCGATAAAAACACTTCTAGAAGTAATGTAATACTTGCGGAAATGATCAGTGTCGGCGTTATATACCGGTAATTCTCACTTGATTTGGTTCCCGTCATTCCCGCCATCAGGTAGACCGTGCTCGAGATGGGTGAACTGCGGTCTCCGATGAGCGCCCCTGAAACAGCCGCCCCCGCCACGACTCCAAGCGGACTGCCAAACACCTGCGCCACCCCAATAAACATTGGTCCCACTGCACTAAGTGTCCCCACTGATGACCCAAGCAACATGGAAAGCAGTGCAGTAAATAGGAAGCTGATCCATGGTAGATCCCAGGGCTGAATTAGTGAAATGCCCAGATGAACCATAGCGGTCACCACACCAATTCTCGTCCAAACCGCAATTAAAAAAGAGATAATAAGTAAGATGGCGACCACAGCCGCCACCCTTGCAACACCTTTATAAATGCTGGCGAACAGTTCGCGGAGCGGGCTACGAAAAAAAGCATACAACACTACAGTACCAACGAGCGCAAAAAGTAAAGCGGACCACATGGGCAACCCAGGGACCCATGTGAAAATGAGAAAACCCATCGCTACCAAAACAAGCGGTGCATAAGACAAGTATCTGTTGTTTGCCATCGTTGAGCCTGCCATTCACGTATCTCTTTTCATCTATGTCTGTGACCTGAGTCATAGGAACTCAAATTACGGTATGCAATAATTGATGTAACCCAAGTAGTGTAAGGGATGCTAACGAAAAAAGTAAACTGGTCGGTGATTCAAATGAACTTACAAGCTGAATCTGCAAAAAAACACATGTCGCCTACTGTGTGGTATCTACTAATAGCGCTGGCTACAGGTGCCATCGCATGGTGTGCCATGTTCATCATTGTACCATTGCTGGAAAAAGGGGTTTTCTGGTCAAATGAAATATTCGCTTGGATTCATTTGGCGATACTGGGGTCATTATTGACAGGCGCATTCGGGGTAATGTTCCAACTCATTCCTATCGCATTTCAAGCTCCCCCATTGCCAAAAAAAGTCGCCATTTGGCATCTGCCACTACATCTTATCGCCATCTCCATCATGATTTACGGTTTCCTTCGCATGCAATTTAATCTGGTGGGGGTGGGAGGGAGTCTGCTATTTGTTACCACTTTTTCGTACCTGCTGCAAGTGTATCGAAGTTATAAAAACGCGAATAACAAGACCATTGTCCACCGCAGATTGTGGCTCCCCATACTCGGGCTCGCACTAGTGATGGGGATTGGCATCTGGCAGGCATTCACCCTGCCTGGAACCGGATTGCCACTGCTATTTTCTCACATCATGATCGGTGTCCTCTGGTTCTGGGGGGGACTTGTTCTCGTCATCAGTTACAAATTCATCCCCATGTTCGTACTTAGCCACGGCTATTATGCCAACCTCAACCTCACGTCAGTCCTATACTTCAGCGGGATTTTTCTCATTGCCATCAGTTCATACTGGCCGTTCCCGGGAGCACCACTGCCCTCGCTCTTTGGAACCGTATTTGCGCTTGGTGGCGTCATTCTGTTTTTGCAGGATGTCCGAAGAATTATCATCGCAAGAAAGCGCAAACGCATCGTTTTTCCGCTAAAAATCAGCATCACCTCCACCATGATCCTAGCCGTTTCGATCGCGCTGTTACTGCTTTCCACACTCGTTCATTCACTTCATTTAGGCATGATTGCAGGATACTTGTTCTATTTTGCTGGAATGGTCCCACTTCTAATGGGATATTCGCAAAAAATCGTGCCCTTTCTCTATTACGAGTATCGTTTCAGCCACGCTCCGGACAGAAAAAACGCGCCACTGATCGACGAGATGGTCCCTCATCTTCCGGCGCGCCTCGCTATGATCCTCTACGCGATCAGCGTAGCACTTGGTTTTCTACTTTTTATTCTCTACCAGTTCATACCTAGCGTATTGCTGCCGTCCATTTTTATTCTGCTCAGCATATTGGGTACCGTCGCCTTTACCATCCTTCTGATCAGCCTAATCACAGTCCTACTAATCGGAGGAAAAAGACCGCTAGAAGAATAAAAAATAAGTATCAGCAATGTCACAGGATTGAAATACACGGGATGTATCATCGATTTAAGAAGTGGAACGCATCTTTGGTCATGAAGAGGTGCTGATGATCTTGAGCACTGCCAATCTTATTTGCATCAAAAGAATTTACGATGTTCCGCAACCCTCTGATGGAACAAGAGTGTTGATTGACCGCCTATGGCCAAGAGGACTACCTCGCAAAAAAGCGCAAATCGACGAATGGATGAAGGACATTGCGCCTAGCGCAGAACTAAGGCAGTGGTTTTCGCACATCCCGGAACGCTATCCTGTATTTAGCGCACTTTACGAGAGAGAACTCTTGGAGGATCCGCTGCACGCGGAACTGCTGATGAAGCTCAAAAAATATCAGGAACAAAATACGCTAACACTACTTTTTGGTGCGAAAAACGAACAGCAAAACCACGCGCAGGTGCTTTTGCGGGTATTAACGAGAGTGTGTGAAGTAGGACCTCACGTTTACGAGCAAACTATTCAAACAGTCCGGAGCAATTGATTGCTGATCCAGATGCCATTCGACTCCATTTTGATGGTGCCTTGTTTTTTCATATCATTTAAGATTCGGTTGACTGTCTCTCTGGTGGTTCCAATCATATTGGCCAGCTCCCGGTTTGTCACGCGGAGGGAGAGAAATCTTCCGTCCTCTTTTTGTTCTCCATACCAATCACTCAAATGAACGAGCGTTTGCAATATTCGGTCACTCGCGTTTTGCAAGGTAACATCCTGCAGTTTTTGCTGTAATTCAAGAATTTTTTTGCTAAGTACACGCAAAACTGACATCGCGATTTGCGGTTCTTTCATTAAAAGTTGCTCAAATTTATGCACAGGGATTAACGCCAACTGCACATCGGTCACCGTCTGCGCCGTACCTGGGTAGGGTGATTCGTCAAAAAAACCCACATGGGGAAACATATCGCCCGCTTTTAAGAACGATACAATTTGCTCCCTTCCCTCTTCATCCACTTTCGAAACCTTCACGGTACCAGAGCGGACAAAGTACACCGCCGTTTTATCCTCGCCCTCAAAAAAAACAAACTGACCACGTTCCAATTGTTGCATATGCACCAATTTCTCGACTTCCGCCAATTGGCTATCAGTCAGCGGCCGAAAAATAGGAATGCTTTTCAACCATTCCATGCGCTCACCTCAGTTGTCTATATAGTACACATTATCACACCGAGGCAACAAATGAACATTCA
>JAJZAS010000137.1 GCA_021799325.1 Bacillota bacterium
TGACTGGTTTCTACCCCTTCAACGACGATGTTAAGGTGAAGATCCAACGCCATTTGGACGATGGAAGAGAGAATGACAGGAGTGCTAGGATTGATCGTCAAGCTCCTGGTAAATGTCTGATCAATTTTGATCTGGTTGATGGATAGGTCTTTCAGGTATGCAAGTGATGAATATCCTGTGCCAAAATCATCCAGTGAAATTTGGATCCCCATTTCCTGTAGCATGCTGATTTTTTCAACCGCATGATCCTCCTCATTCAGGAGGACCCGTTCTGTCACTTCAAAAGTCAGACAGCTTGTCCTTACTCCTGTATCCTCGATAATTTGCCTCACGTGATCGACAAAAAAGTGGTCATGAAACTGCACGGGACTGATGTTGATCGAAAGCGGTATATCGATGTGGTTTTGATCAAGCCGTTTAGCGAGTAGGCACACTTCATGAATGATCCAGTAACCAATCGGAATAATCAAGCCCTTGTCTTCTGCTACCGGGATAAACTGAATGGGTGAGATAAATCCCTGATCGATGTGGAGCCAACGGATGAGTGCTTCTGCGCCGACAATGCTGCCGTCAGCTTGGCATTCAGGTTGAAGGTAGAGATGAAACTCCTGTCTGTCCATCGCATTTAGTATTTCTTCTTCCATATCAAACAACACGTCTTGTTCGACAAGCGCCCAATAGCCTACGGTTTTGTCTTTGACCATCACGGTGGAAATTTCATGATGCGCACGCCAAACCTCGCCAGTTGGCCGTTTGTTGACAAAGTGCCCCTTCCACCAACCCACTTTTTCAAGCGATTCATGCATTTCCGGATACTTCATCTGGTTTAAGTGAAGCGTAGACGCAAACATATTGGGTTTTTTCCCTAGCATCTCTGCTTTCGTATAGCCGCTCATCTCTTCAAAGGTCGGATTCACATCAATGATGCGCATCGCCTCGTCAGTTAAGATAAATCCTTTGCTGGAGTGATTCATCAGGTAGCGTAAGCTGTCTGATACCCAGCGAAGGTGTGTTTCCGCTGAAAAATTGCCAGTTTCGCTCAATTGTTTTTCTGCATCTTGGTACCAGCCAATTTTGTTCTTGCCACTGCGTTTCGCATTTAATAACGCGGTATCCGCCTTGTTGAAGAGGTCTTCATTCATTCTGCCGCAAGCAACGCCCATGCTGGCCTGTATGACCATCTCCTGATCAGCGTAAAAAGATTCATTAGAGAAGCTTTCGTGTAACTTTTCGATTTTTGGCAATGCGCTTTCTTTATCTTTAATCCCTGGCCAAACGATGACGAATTCGTCCCCGCCCCAGCGAAATGCCTTGGCCTCAGTGGGCAAGTTTGTTTTGATTCGATACCCGGCTTCCTGAAGGATCTGATCCCCCATTTGGTGGCCAAATGTGTCATTGGCAAATTTGAAGTCGTCCAGATCGATTAAAATCATGGCGCCCCACACATCGTCCCCTTCGAGCAGCCAATCGTTAAAGCTCATTCGGTTCATGAGCGTGGTGAGTGGATCATGACCGCGCTCAAAAACGATGCGAAGTCTCCTGGCGCTTTCCTCCACGTATAAAAACAACGGGATGAAGAGTCCAAGCAAGTCGATTAAATCATTGAACTGGTCATATTCTGGATGAAAAATTGGCTTGAACACGACCCATAGTCCAATGCCGATAATTGCCCAGTTCGGGCTTTTTTTCAATAAAAAAAGTACGATCGCCACGATTTCTACCGCGAATATCATCCAGAACCGACCACTTTGAAGCGTCCACGAATGGACAGTAAAATAAAGGAGAAGTTGCAGAA
This sequence comes from Bacillota bacterium, assembly GCA_021799325.1. GTDB lineage: Bacteria > Bacillota > Bacilli > Alicyclobacillales > SLC66 > JAJZCL01. The sequence goes on from JAJZAS010000137.1 coordinate 1,796, forward strand.
ACAGCGTGGGAATGCTACTCCAAACGGTTTTGTTGCGACTGAACAGGATGTCCATATAGACAATGGCAATCACGCCGAAAATAAGGATATTTAGCGGATGGAAGAAAATTTGGATCAGTGTCACCCAAAGGATCGGCACCACTGCGGCAATGATAGACCAAGCCCAATCAGGAACCCATTTGAATTCCTTGATGCGGCGAATACCTTCGACTGTCTCCCAAAATCCTGTAGTCCCCACGGCTACCCATAAAATAAAAATCAGTTCTATCATTGCAACCTCCTGTGATGCCTGCTTTAACGCTAATATGATAAAGTAGATCGCTCGAAAAATGTCGTATTTTTTTTCTTTACGCTTATCATACAATATTTATAACTAGTTGAGTTTTAGTTTACGCTAATATACTTTACAACACTCTGAATGATTTGCCTGTCCATGATGCCTGTGATAGGGTTAAGGCAGACTCTTTTCATGGAGGAATGCTAATTGGTGATCACCACGGAGCGAATCATCATTGCCGTTGTGGCGGTGGGCGCGCTTTTTTTTATCCAACGAAGAGGCCAGCGCAAGTCGGAGGAGTATTTAAAGAGACTTCAAGAAAAACAGCATCGGGAAGCAGAAGCGCAAATGGAAACTATGGAGAATGACAACGAAGACAACGAGTGAATAATACGTCTGTTTGACGGCCCTCGCATTCGCATGGGGTATTTTGGGGACGAGCCGCATATACTGTGAATGTTCTACCCAGTCCCAGCCTTGAACGGGGGCTTTTCTATGAAATTTCAGGACTCAAAAGATCGAACGATCTACCTGGCTGCACTGTTTTTCATCGTACTAGCAAGTTTGGAGCTCGTCGGTGAACTACGTGGCCTTTTTTATGATATATGGGTGGTTTTGCGTGCGGTGGTAATTCCCCTAGTGCTGGCGTTGATCATTTCCTATGTGCTTCGGCCCATTGTGGATTTGCTGGAATCCCGCATGGTTCCAAGAGGAATTGGTGTGGTGATTACCTACGTGGCGGTGCTGCTTCTATTTGTCCTAATGGTCATCAACCTGTTGCCTGCCATCATAACTCAGGGTAGTGCCCTCATTCAGCTTCTTCCCAAGTATCTAGCAGCGATCAACGGAATTCTGGATCACATGACCTTGTTGGCGAAAGTGATGCCTCACGGGATTCGCATCGGACTAGAAAAGGCGATGGGTTCTGCGGAGGCTGAACTGGTCTCTGGTTTGTCGCATTCAATTAAAGGGGTGCGGGGAATTTTTAACGGCGCATTCATGGCGCTCATCATTCCTTTTTTTGTGTTTTATTTCATTAAAGATCAGGCGTTTTTTTCAACACTGATCTTGCGTCTTTTTCCTAAAAACAGACAGGCGACAGTGCAAAAAATCCTTACCGGCATCGATGAGTCGCTTGGTAAATACGTGCGTGGCCAATTATTTGTCATGTTCGCAGTGGGAATTGTGACGCTTGCTGGCTATCTGGTGATCGGGATGCCTTTTGCCTTGTTCCTGGCGCTTTTTGTGGCGCTAACCAACGTGATTCCGTATTTGGGCCCCTTCATTGGCGCAACACCTGCACTGATCATGGCGCTTGGCATCTCCAACAGCATGCTGGTGAAGGTGCTCATCGTCAATCTGATCGTCCAGCAAATAGAAGGCAATGTGTTATCTCCGTGGATTATGGGCAAATCAATGAAGCTGCATCCGATTTTTATCATCCTTGCGGTATTGTTCGCAGGCCAGATCGGCGGCATCATGGGACTGATTTTTGCCGTGCCTGTGCTGGCGGTGGGGAAAGTGATTGTGGAGCAGATTCAGCAAGTTCGTACTCCCGATGCTTGACAAAGTAAGGATAAGTGCCTATAATCAATTTTGCAGTTTGGTGTTAATAGCGGAGGGGACACACCCGTACCCATCCCGAACACGACGGTTAAGCCCTCCAGCGCCGATGGTACTTGGATCGCAGGATCCTGGGAGAGTAGGTCAATGCCAGACAAAAGCCCCTTGTTAAGGGGCTTTTTTCATTAATATGCCAGCATACGCTTGCCGGGGACGTGCGTTTTTGCTATACTGACTCGCAAATGGTGGCGCGGGAAATGAGTACTGCCTAGCCCGTTCCCAGAGAGTGTGCTCCTTTGGCTGCAAGAGTGCATGGACGAAGAAGGCAGGAAGCTAGTCCCAAGACTGTGTGAGCAATCACAACGGGTACGCCCGTTAACGCGTAAGCAAGTGACGCAGATGGATAAGTACCTGCGTAATAAGGGTGGTACCGCGTGAAGCTCACGTCCCTTAGGGGAGTTGGGGCTTTTTTTATTTGCCGAAAATGAAGGCTGGAAGGATGGTTGTCGACGTGAGAGCGAGTGAATTACGCCGCAAGTATGTGGAGTTTTTTAAGGAAAAAGGGCATGATATTATGCCAAGCGCAAGCCTAGTCCCGCAGGACGATGCCTCGCTGCTGTGGATCAACAGTGGTATGGCACCGTTAAAAAAATACTTTGACGGTCGAGTAGTACCGAACAATCCCCGCATGACCAATAGTCAGAAGTGTATTCGCACGAACGACATTGAAAATGTCGGAAGAACGGCGCGACACCAGACTTTTTTTGAGATGCTGGGGAATTTTTCGATTGGCGATTACTTCAAAAGAGAATCAATCCATTGGGCATGGGAATTTGTGACCGAGCGCCTTGGCATTGAACCTGAGCGGTTGTCGGTGACCATCCATCCGGAAGACGACGAGGCATTTCTCATTTGGCATCGTGAAATCGGTTTGCCTGAAGATAAAATATTGCGTCTGGAAGAGAATTTTTGGGATATTGGCGAGGGGCCGTGCGGCCCGAACTCGGAAATTTTTTACGACCGAGGAGCGGGGATTGGGTGTGGACGCCCTGAATGCGATGCCAGTTGCGACTGCGACCGGCACTTGGAAATTTGGAACCTGGTATTCAGTCAGTACAACCATAATCCAGACGGCTCCTATACGCCGCTGCCTAAGAAAAACATCGATACAGGGATGGGGCTCGAGCGCACGGCGTCTGTCCTACAGGGCGTGGCCACTAATTTTGATACGGATTTGTTTCGCCCCATCATTGACAAGGCAGCATCGATTCTCGGCGTCCATTATGGGGAAAAATCGGAACAGGACGTGTCTTTAAAAATTATTGCGGACCATGTGCGGACCGTGGTTTTTGCGATAACAGACGGTGTGCTTCCTAGCAATGAGGGGCGCGGCTACGTCATTCGGCGACTGCTCCGCCGTGCGGTGAGAAATGGAAAAAAACTCGGGTATAGCAAGCCCTTTTTGTATACGCTGACCGACATTGTCGGTGAAGTGATGGCAGATTATTATCCGGAAGTATTGAAAAACAGGGCACGAATCGA
>JAJZAS010000138.1 GCA_021799325.1 Bacillota bacterium
AGGCTCGTTATGCCAATACGTCAAATTGTGTCTCGCTTCCTCGCCCGCGCGGGCAAAATTGCTGATTTCGTACTGTAAAAATCCCGCATCCTGCAAAAGCAACCGGACCTCTTCGTACATCGCTGCTTCCGCGTCTTCCTCTGGCAGATGCAGGTGACCGGACGTTTGCCACTTGGCAAACGGTGTCCCCTCTTCCACTTTCAGTCCATACACGGACACATGCCCCAACCCGAAATCCACCGCACGCCGCACACTTTCACGAACATCCGAGAGCGTCTGATCAGGAAGCCCAAACATCAGATCCAGACTGATTCGACGAAAACCAATCTGCATGGCACGCTCGACACTCTTTTCGATGTCACGAACGCTGTGCAAACGGCCAATCGCAAGTAGCAGCGTCTCATTGAACGTTTGCGCCCCAAAGCTCAACCGATTCACGCCAAACTGCTTCAGTTCACCAAGCACACTGTCATTAACTGATCCAGGATTCGCTTCCACCGTCCACTCGGTCCCTTGATCGATGGAAAACCTATCATGCAAAAAGGTGGCCACCTTTTCCCAATGCGCGAGGGGTAAAACCGTAGGCGTCCCACCGCCAAAAAAAATGGTGTCGAGTCTTGGTCGATCACCTTTTAGAAAGTATGCTTCGTGAATCAACGTCAACTCTTTTAACAGGGACTCTGTGTATTTCGCTTTTACGTCATCATTTGCCACGTAGGAATTGAAGTCACAATAAAAACACTTGCTTTCACAAAACGGAATGTGAATGTAGAGCGATTTTGGTGCTAATCGGTGCAGCGGTGCCATACTTGAAAGTTCATCTTGACTATTCAATTTTGAGCACCGCCATAAACGCCTCTTGCGGAATTTCCACGCTTCCTACTTGCTTCATGCGCTTCTTGCCCTCTTTTTGCTTTTCTAACAATTTGCGTTTGCGAGTAATATCGCCGCCATAGCATTTGGCGAGCACGTTCTTGCGCATGGCTTTGATGGTTTCCCTCGCGATCACGCGATTGCCGATCGCCGCTTGCACCGGTACTTCGAACATCTGCCGAGGGATCAGTTCCTTTAACTTCTCGCAAAGCGCACGGCCCCGGTAATAGGCTTTATCCTGATGAACGATCAGGGAAAGGGCGTCGACCACTTCTCCATTTAATAAAATATCGAGTTTGACCAGTTTTGAGGCGCGATACCCGATGAGTTCATAATCAAGCGAAGCGTAGCCTTTGGTGCTTGATTTTAGCCGGTCAAAAAAGTCGTAGACGATTTCTGTGAGCGGCAATTCGTACACAATCGTGACCCGAGATTCGTCAAGGTATTTCATGTCGATAAACTGTCCTCTTTTTTCCTGACACAGTTCCATCACGTTGCCGACAAACGTATTCGGCACGATGATGGATGCTTTGACAAATGGCTCCTCCACCGACTCGATACGCGTTTGATCAGGTAGCAGGCTGGGGTTGTCGATCTCCACCATTTCACCTGACGTCATGTACACGTGATAGACAACGCTCGGTGCCGTCGTGATGAGCGTCAGGTTGAATTCGCGCTCTAACCGCTCCTGGATGATCTCCATATGGAGAAGCCCTAGAAAACCGCAGCGAAATCCAAATCCAAGCGCAGAAGAAGTTTCCGGCTCGTAGCGAAGCGAGGCGTCATTGAGTTCCAACTTTTCAAGTGCCTCGCGAAGGAGTGGATAATCGGACGAATCGACGGGATACAGTCCGCAAAAAACCATTGGGTTCATGCGCTTGTACCCTGGCAGCGGTGTGGTAGCGGGACGGCTAGAATCGGTAATGGTGTCGCCAACTCGGGTATCCCTGACTGATTTAATTGCCGCAGCAATATACCCCACATCGCCCGCATGTAGTTCATTCACCTCTGTCATGCGCGGCTTGAAAACGCCCACTTCCACCACTTCATGCTGAGCGCCTGTCGCCATCATTTTCATGCGCATGCCCGGACGAATCGTACCGTTTACCACCCGGACATAGACGATGACGCCTTTATATGCATCGTAGTGAGAATCAAAAATAAGCGCCTGCAAAGGGTCCGCCGCATCGCCTTCTGGCGCGGGTATTTTTTTGACGATTTCTTCGAGGATTTCCTTGATTCCAAGTCCTTCTTTTGCCGAAGCGAGCACCGCTTCACTTGCGTCTAGGCCGATCACGTTTTCAATTTCCTGGCGCACCCGATCAGGGTCAGCAGAAGGCAAGTCAATTTTATTGATAACAGGTAAAATTTCCAGGTCATTTTCTAACGCCAGATAGACGTTGGCCAGTGTCTGCGCCTCAATGCCTTGGGCAGCATCGACAACGAGAAGTGCCCCTTCGCATGCAGCGAGACTGCGCGACACTTCATACGTGAAATCCACGTGGCCTGGCGTATCAATCAAATTCAGTGTATAGGTTTGTCCATCGGTTGCGCGGTAATCGAGGCGTACCGCCTGCAACTTAATCGTAATGCCGCGCTCGCGCTCCAGGTCCATCTGATCAAGCACCTGATCCTGCATTTCCCTTGCAGATAGCGCGCCTGTATATTCGAGAATGCGATCGGCAAGCGTAGACTTCCCATGATCAATATGAGCGATAATCGAAAAATTGCGCACATTCGCTAAACTACCAGATCCTTGCACGTGAATCCTCCCTGCATCCTCGCTGTAAAATGGCTAACCTTCATTTTACTTCAAGAACGGCAAGGTAAGCAATGCGGAAAGAAGGGGCTGTTATTGCCCCTGATTCAATGGAATACCAGGCGGGATTTGCGTCTGCTTGAGGCTGGTTCTAGTGGCATCAGAAAAAATCGAAGAAAGCATCTGGTGCAGCGTTTGCTGGAGAAGCACCCCTGCATCGACGGCATCTGACTGAATGTAGCCATCCGCAGGATTGTGCATGCGGATCAGCAGCTTATCCATGGCGCTTGCAAAGGTGGGGCGCGGAACGAAGACATAAGTGGATGGGAGACGATGATTGGATATCGCATTTGATGTCACGTTATGTTTGGTGTCAGGCGTTGAATTTACTTTGGTACCTGCTACATGCTGGGGCGCAGTGGTCTGATGCATGGTTGGCATATGATAAACGATGGAGGGTGGCATGTCCACTTTTCCAATCAGCACATGCATAAAATTAGCCGCTAAAAGGGCTCCGCCATTCAAAAATAACCCACTAATAGCGAGGAGCGTGAGCACGGCGATCGTCTGACTCAACCAGCGCGGCAATTTCTCATACTTCTCCAATTTTTGTGCGGCTTTATTAAGCACATTGCTAACTTCAAGATGCCGAGGTTGCCATTTGGCCCTATGCATCGTCATGCCCTCCACCCTGCTTGTCCCTACTTTTTATTGAACCTATGCCGGCGGATTGTGCTTTATGACAACGCGTTTAACCGCGCGTCAATTCTTTGGCATCCTCAAAAGAAATTCCCGGGTGAAGCGCGGCGTTTAACGCAAGCGCCAAGACATAGGCCACATCGTCGACAAATTCGTCCACTTCTTTTGGCGTGACCATCAGATTGTTGTCGAGTGGTTGCAATACTTTTGTGATCAAGTTTCTTTTCTCATCAGGCAGTAGTTCATGTAATGAGGAATTAGCCGTCAAACCAGGACGTTTCGCATCTAATTCTTTAAGTAGTAAATCCATTGCATCAGAGGCAATGGTGGCCGCGTCGACCACTGTGGGAACGCCAATCGCCAGGACATCTACCCCGAGTGTTTCCCTATTGATGGCCATCCGGTGATTGCCAACACCTCCGCCTGGCTGTATTCCCGTATCGGCGACTTGAACGGTGGCATTCACCCGCTCCAGTGATCTTGCCGCAAGCGCATCGATCGCAATCACGAGATCGGGCTTGAGGCGATCGACAACGCCGCTCACCACTTCACCTGTCTCAATTCCGGTCAATCCCAACACCCCTGGAGCAAATGCAGAGACCGACCGAAATCCGTCTTGCACCGCTTCTGGCATCAGTGAAAACAAGTGCCGCGTCACCAACAACTTTTCCACAACAAGCGGTCCTAGTGAATCAGGCGTCACATTCCAGTTGCCAAGTCCCACCACAAGCACGGTTGAGTTTTCTTTTAGCCTTAAAAATTGCTTCAATTCTTCAGCAAAGGTCTGTGCCACTTCTTCTTGCAAATCAGGGTCTCGCCTTCGCAGTTCCGGCACTTCCAAGGTGGTGTAATGGCCGATTGACTTGCCAATCCGCTTTGCTGCCGCAATGGTTTCCACTGTCATTCGTGAAATAGTGATAGGGCCCCTTGCCTCTGAATCAAGGTGCACTCCAGGGATGGGATTGCCCCCTCCAAAGAAAGCATTCGCTTCTACCGCGAGATCAGTACTAGGGCGACTGCGATACGATTCCTCCGCTTTGCGCCCACTATGCGTAGTCATTCCATTTTTATGTTCAAACCATCGATGCCGCCTATTGTTCAATTCACATAACTCCTAACGTATATTTTCTATCCTAATTTTCACCTTCCTCATAAAAAATAAACGCCTATCGCTTTTTCGATTGTGTTATTCACATCTACATGGTAAAATGTTGTCTGTTTCTTTTATGTGTTCGGATAATACGCGAGGAGGTGACAGAAATGCCAAACATCAAATCCGCGATAAAACGCGTTCAAATCACCCAAACGCGTACGCTTCGCAATGCGTCCACGCGTTCCGCGCTGCGCACAGCGATTAAAAAATTTGAACAAGCAGTCCAATCCAGCGATTTGGAAACCGCAAAAACAGCGCTTAAAAATGCGACAAAGTCTTTGGATCAAGCAGCTTCCAAGGGAATCATTCATCGCAATCACGCAGCTAGGAAAAAATCCCGCCTGATGAAGCGGTACAATAAAGCAGCGATGTAATGCTACGACAACCCACTCATAAACAGTGAAAGACGGTGCAGGCCGTCTTTTTGTTTTGTCTCCAATTTTCTACGAATTCTGTAACATCTTCAAGAAAAACCATTCCACCGCGGACTTTTCCTGCATTTGACCGCTTTTTATCATGAATTCGAGCGTATTCATCCGCTGCAACATGGCCTCTGCCTCGGCAAACGATACCACTCGCGCTTGATCCCTCGCGACCTTTACCCCATAGGGATGAACACCCAGTATTTTGGC
>JAJZAS010000139.1 GCA_021799325.1 Bacillota bacterium
ACTTGCCCCTATTGTTCCGCCAAAAGATATGGTTGTATCTGGGGCCAACTGAATTATTTGTTGGCTTCCCGTAACTGGCGTTGCAATAATCTCAGTTACAGACCCAGCCATACCAGAATCGCTGGCACTACTTCCGGTAACTAACATTCCGCCTACTAATGTGATATTTGAATAATCACCTGTCGCAGATCCAATTGTAAGTGATTGAGTGGAACCAGAAGCTCCATATGAAATTGTCAAACCTGAATCAGTGCCTGTTGTAAACACAGTGTTTGTTTGATTTAAATTAATTGCCGTAAGATTATTAGTAACTGTAACACCTGTACCAGTTGGAGGAGAAAATGTTGCCGTTATTGGAAAACTCGACACAGTACCACTCAATGGGTATTGGGCTCCTGTCAAATAATACCCATTGGGAGTCACTAAATTACCATTAGCATCTACCGAAAAATCTCCAGCGCGTGTATAAAACAAATTCCCATTCGATTGACTATCTGAAACTGTAAAGAATCCGCTTCCTGCAATCGCCAAATTATTACTATTGCCCGTTTGCTGCAATGGTCCTTGTGAAAAATCGTTATAGATGGATGCCACTTGCACACCCAAACCTACCTGAGACGGGTTTATACCACCTATGCCGGAATTCCCTGCTGGAGCGGAACCTTGATTAACTGTCTGGCTTAATATATCCGAAAACTCAGCGGTTGCTGCTTTATATGCCGTCGTATTCTCGTTCGCGATATTATTACCCACCACATCCAGCATCTGCTGGAATGCATCCATACCGCCCGCGGCAGTGTTCAATGAAATGGTCACAGGAGATCCTCTCTTCCATTCATAAATTTCTTATAACCGACATATGTAGACAAAATACTCTAACGCAACGTATTAATATAGCTATTTTCCCATACTATTATTCGTAAGTTATCATAACATGGCGATTTCGTCAATGAACGACAAAAAATTACCAAAAGGCATCAGCGCCATTCGACACTGATGCCTTCCATTAATCGGATCTGATCACCAAATAGTAAGCTCTAATCCTTTTGCTTATTGTGGCAATCCTTGCGGCGCGTTGACCGGGACTTTATTGTAGCTGATTTGCACCGTTCCATTTTCCTGTTCTGTAATAGCGGAAACCTCATTCACCATCTGTTGAAATTGCGTCTGCGCTGATGCTGGGACCGCACCTTGCAAGTCTTTTGTTGCGATCGACAAGGAAAGTTGAATATTTTCACCCGTCACTTCCTCCAAGCCATTGACCTTGGCCACCTGTATGGTGACACTCCCCTGCATTGATTTCATAATGGCCTGCATCAAACTTTGCATTTGGCTATTGCTTACACCTCCACTTAGTCCCCCAACAGGAAGATTGCGAAGGATCAAATTCATCTCATTTTGGAATCCCTGCGAACTGAGTGACCCTTGATATTGATACCCTGTCGAGGTGGGAGTCGCCGTTAGCTTGGCAAACGTGCTGAGTGAAAGGTTGACGCCACCCGTTTGCGAGTTCATGAGGGTTTGTAAATTTTCCGATACCGGGAGCAACTGCCACCCCTGACCCTGATTCATATACAACTTGCCACCTTGCAAATACTCCTGCACTTTTACTGTTTGGCCATTCCCCGTACCACTCGGTACTCCTGAATTAAGCACACCGTACATCGAGATTTGGTCGTTCAGTTTCTGCATCTCAAATTGTCCGATCATATTAATCGGTTGAGCGAGTTGAGTCAACGCTTTTGCCAACGCCGCATCCTTTTGCCCCGCAGCGGTTACATTCATTCCCATTTTCAGCTTCATGTTCATCTCGATCTGGCTATACGTAGCAGAAGATGCATTACTTAGCGCCTGAGTCAGCGCTTGCGCCGCACTTTGGCTCATGTTCCACGATGCAGGCACCACTTGTTGATTGTTGATCGCATACTTTTCGACCTGACCCACGAAATTCAGTTCATCTGCTAACGTCATGTTTGAGCTGGGGTTGATGCCGTTAAAAAATTGATTTTGTTCTGCAAAGGCAAGTGCCGTGGTGCCACTCGGAAGTTTAATCCCTAGATACTTCACCGTAAGGTCAGCTGCAAAGGCTCCATTTACGCGATCTTTTGCTCCAAATACAGTGCTTGAATCAGGCTGAACGAGATTTAAGTCGAGTGCCTTATGAACCCAACCCCACTGCCATGATTGAGTAGGTACATCAGAAAAAGGAGAGGTACCGCTCTTATCAGGGGACTGCCCCAAGAGTGCCAAAAAGTCATAGACAAAATTCACCTTAGTCTGCGTCATACTCACCGCATTGCTAGAACTGGCCGCAAATACTCCTCCAGCCATGAAAGGACTGCTCAAGGTCCCGATAACAACCGCCAAAGATACCGCTTTATGTAATTTTTTCAATGTCAACTTCCCTTCATTTTCATTTATAATTGCATTATAACGCTATCATATTACCATATTTTATACAATAGTTTGTGAAATGTTTTACAAAAATTTTTCATCAGCTGGAATTCCATTTTGTAATGCTGGAGAGGGGCATCCCCTGTGTGGAGAGTACAAGAAGCATGGACGAAATTTGTATACCCTTTCGCGCTTGATATCCGCGACGATTCCACATTTTCACAGTTGGCAACCTACATTGCATCCTTTCAGGTGTCGATTATCTCTGAACCAGAACCAGTGCCCATGTGGCGAGAATTCCAATACTACGATTCGGATCTCGACAATATGGCGCCATATGTCAAACGCTACATGCGATTGCCGCAAAACCAGCGGCGCTTTGTGCTTGCCGATGCCGTCATCCAACTGTTTTCCGATATGCTCACAGAACGAATGAGCAATGCGGATATAGGGTTCAAAATTGCGGAAGTGGATCTGTACCTGTTTTTTAACGGCGTAGGATTCATCGTACTGGAAATACAACCTTTGGTCTCTCATGATACGTTGTTGCAAGTGGAATGGATTGAGAATCTAAATTCGGATTTGGCATCCCTGACCAGAAAGACCCCCATCAGACAACGCAAAAACCAACAAGTATCGCGCCAAAACAGCAATATCCCCGTCTGGTTTCATGAATTTACTGCAGATGGCATGTTAAAGAGTTTGGCATTCGGGTATCCCGTCACCATTCAATCTTTGATACAGCATGTTTTCATGGCTTGCTTCAATACCTGGGAAGGTTCAGGAGAATGGCACCCGATGCTCGATACGTTCCTGATTGTGTATGGAGCGGTGTTATTGAAAAAACCTGACGATGGAGAAGAGTGGAACATCCATACCGACTTCATGGATTTTGCCACGAAGCACATCACAGTGTTAAGAAAAACCCTGACATCCAACAACTCCAACCACTATGTAAGGCACATCTTGGATGATTGGGAGCACAACTACATACCCTATCACAACGTTATCCACACGCAATCTCTTGAAGGCGGTTTCGTCATGGCGTTCGACAATGGTACTCCTCATTTTCAGGGGTACCGATCCCCTGCCATGCGATCGTTCCGTACCAATTATTTTTATATGATGTTGCTGGCCATGCATCAACGAATGAGCATCCTGCTTTACGCCATGGCCGCCGCCGATGCCGCATTGTCTAATGATCGAGCGCAGAAACTTCGGCTTTTAAGAGAACATATGTATGATTTTACATCACGGTGTTATTTCAGTCAGGCATCCGTCAGTGAAGAAAGGGATCAGTTATATCGAAGGTGGCAGCGAGTGTTTAATGTCGCCCAGATGTATGAAGAAATGAAAGAAGAGATTAAAGAGATCGATGATTATTTGGCGGGATTAACTAAAGAAAAGGAACTCGAAAACAAAGAGAAAGAAATACGTCAGGAAGCCCAACGGACACAACTGTTTAGCTGGATTTCTTTTATTTTCCTTCCGGTCACCATGGTTCTCTACATCATACAAGCTAGTCCTATCGTGGCAAGATGGATTAACTTCAAACTAGATCCGATTGGTTCATCACTGCTCATCATAATCATGATTGCGGCGGTTGTCCTATTGGCTGAAGTAATATATCGAACGTATAAGAGAATCAAGGGGTCATAAGATTTGCATCTCCCCTAAAATTGAAGTAATTTAAAAATAGTCTAATTACAAGGAGAGAAATACATGAGTGAACCGACCGAAACGATCGAGGGATGGTATGCCTATCACGAATTCCGCACGATTGACTGGACTTTATGGAAAAACTCCTCTGCACAGGAGCGGGATGAAGTCCTTCAAGATTATCGGGACTATGAAAAACAACAATTAACGATAGGAGAATCTCGCGAAGGGAGTTTTTCTCTTTATCAAATGGCAGGAGATAAAGCCGACCTTTTACTGCTTTATTTCAGGCCTACCTTAAATGATCTGATCGCAGTCAAAAATGAATTTAATAAGACTAAGCTCGCCGATTACACGATTCCTTCCTATTCCTATACCTCTGTGGTGGAACTGAGCAGTTATTTATCCAAGCCAGGTAATAATCCCATGGAAGACCCTGCACTGCAACCACGGTTAATGCCCAACCTTCGCAACATGGCTTCCCATGTGTGCTTTTATCCGATGAACAAACGTCGGGATGGTCACGACAACTGGTATATGCTGAACAAACCAGAGCGCGTACAACTCATGAGAAGTCACGGACAAATTGGGCGCGATTACTCAGATCGGATCACGCAGATCATCACCGGTTCAGTGGGGCTCGATGATTGGGAGTGGGGCGTGACGTTATTCTCTGAGGACCCACTTCAGTTTAAGAAACTCGTGTATGAAATGCGTTTTGATGAGGTCAGCGCCAGATATGGTGATTTCGGTCCATTTTATGTTGGCAGTGCGATAAACGGAGATGCGTTGCATCAAATGTTATCGATCAGGAATTAGCACATAGCGAGGGGCAGTTCCACGTAGGGACTGCCCCCTTAACATGTCTGGTGAAGATTCTCAATGCTTTGGAGTAGATCCATTCTGATTGCTGGAACCATTTCCTGTGCCAGAAGTGTTACCTGCTGTAGAACCTGAACCCGTAACATTACCAGTACCTGAAGTGGATCCGGTACTTGAAGATGAACCTGTGCCTGTATTGGAACCTGTGCCTGTTGAAGTACCTGTTCCTGTGGCTGCCC
>JAJZAS010000140.1 GCA_021799325.1 Bacillota bacterium
TTTTCACCGATAAGTTGTTCCATCATATGGCGAATAAATGTCATGCTGATGACCGGATCAAATTGTCCGAAGACACCATCCGACATTTCCACGAGCACTTCGTAAAAGGGGAGGGGGTGATGATAGCTTTTCGTCGCATTCATGGCGTGAAAGACATCCGCCACGCTGACAATCTTAGATAAATCATTGATTTCCATCGCTTTTTTGCCATGGGGATACCCTTCTCCATTTATACGTTCATGGTGATCCAAGGCAATGAGGGCTTCTCTTTCAGAAAAGGTGGATGTGCGAAGGATCATTTCATAACCGTAGATGGTGTGTCGTTTTACTTCTTCAAATTCATCCGTTGTTAGTTTCCCAGGCTTGTTTAAAATTGCGACCGGCACAGCCATTTTCCCTACATCATGAAGCGTTCCTGCTCTCATCAATAATGTCAGTGTCTGTTCCGGATATTTAAGTGCTCTACCGATTTGCTTTGATAAAATGCCGACAGCGATGCTGTGTTTGCTGGTATAATCCTCTTTCGTTTCCAACTGTGACAATAACGTGTACACGGCAGGATAATCAGAAAGGAATTCGACGGCAGGGAAAATGGTGCGATAAAGCGGCTCTTCGGGTATCTGTCCGGTGGTTTGAATGATGCTTAAAACTGCGGTCATCTCAGTTACCGCTTGTTGATAGACGGTGTAAAAGTCGAAGTGTTGAGTTGCAAAATTCGTATTAATTTTCACGGTGCTTGTTGCGATGAATTTTTCCCCACTTCTATCTGCCACCGGTATTTACCACCTTATCCTTTGTTTCGATCATGATAAAGAGAATTACTAATTATAATTAACAAAATAATATTAAAATGATCGTAGACTATTTATCCAACCGTGTCAATGTTTGGATGACTTGACAATCAAACTTCCAATAGAGTCTCTATAAATGTTGATTAAAAAAGTCGGGATTTGTGTGTGATTAATCACAATACAAATTATGTTGATCGTCTAGTATGAATTCAAGAGATAAGTGAGATGTAGAAGTACCGGGGGTGTGTAAACGTGAAGGGGAATTGGTCGATCAATCTTGAACTCGAAGAGTATGTTAGCGATCGAGAGTTAATCTTGAAAGATGCGATTCAGGCAATCATAGACACTGAAACAGGCTGTTATGTCAATCTTGCTGTCGCAGAGAACCATGGCAATCCGGACGCGTATTTGTTGCCTGTCCTTCAAAATAGATTTGGCAATAAGGTAAATGTGCGCTTTATCGATCAGTGTGGTTGCGGCGGATATGTGTACCGCGTAACCAAGCTTACAGCATAACAAAATTGGAGGAGATATTTATGAACAAGCAATTTCAATCACAGGATACATTGGGTGGCATTGTACTGAAATTTCCGCAAGCCGCAGATTTGTTTAAGCAATACGGACTGGATTTTTGCTGTGGTGGAGACCGCTCATTGGCGGCAGCGTCCAATGAACATCAAATAGACCAAACGAGTTTACTGGAAGAATTGAACGAGCGTTATGAAGATGCCCTTAAAGTGGGTTTAGTCACCAAGGATTGGATGTCCGTATCCTTTGAACAATTGATTCATCATATCGTAAATACGCATCATGCCTATTTGAATCAGGCGTTTCCTACATTGTCAGAACTAACATTAAAGATTCTTCGCGTACACGGACAACATCACGGTGACACGTTATCTGTCGTGCACCAGAAGTTCAGCGAACTGCGTTCAGGACTGGAAGCGCATATGATAAAAGAAGAAGAAGTTATTTTCCCGCAAATTGTTGACTATGAAAAATCGCCATCAGAAACCAAACGGGAATCTTTACAACAATTACTGTCGGAATTAGATCGCGAGCATGAGGAATCAGGTGCAATATTAAAGGTGATCCGCGAGGTAACAGCCAATTATGCGTTACCGGAGGATGCTTGCAATACTTTTGCATATGTCTATCGCTCGCTCGAGGATATGGAAGCCAATATTTTTGAACACATTCATTTAGAGAACAATGTATTATTCTTGCGCTTGTCTGAACAGACAGTAGCATAACTAATAGATCGCTATCCGCAAAATCAGAATCCTTTCCATTAGAGAAAGGGTTCTTTTTTATAGTCTTAATTAACTATTATGCGATAAAAAGACTACTATTTATATCGTCTTGTTGGACCTGACAACATTGGTTGTAACAGCATACAATCTAAAAGTAAACAGATTACTTTTTTTAGTGATACAGTTTGCATAACTTTTGTTGAATCCTCTAAGGAGGGGAATATCGTTGGATGTACAGAAAACAACAGAATCTGATCATGACCTGAACAGTGCAGAAATCCGGCTAGAATCTATTGGTGGACTAGGCGCAAATCTTGCAGGCAAGATGCTTGCTGAAGCGGGAGTGCTTCGCATGGGGTTGAACGGCTTCAACTCAGCCTCGTATGGTTCTGAAAAGAAGGGGACTCCTGTTAAATCGTTTGTTCGGTTGACTCCTGCCAATGTGACCATTCGAGGCGCGAATCCCATTGAAGAACCCGATGTAGTTGGCGTATTTCACGAAGCGCTCTTCAAAACCCAAAACTGCATTGCGGGACTCAAACCAAACGGCATTTTGGTAGTGAACACGACCAAAACTCCTGATGAAATTCGCAAGTTAAGCGGTCTCAAGACGGGAACCATTGTCTGTGTTGACGCAATGGATATCGCTGTTGAAGAAAAGACAAGGGTCAATACCGCAATGATGGGGGCCCTATGTAGAGAAGTTCCGATTCTTGATCCTGAAGCGGTTCGCGAAATGATCAGGGATACTTTTCAGGGCAAATATCCCGGATTGACTGAAGCTAATATCCGCACATTTGATCGAGGTTATGCAGAAGTGGTGACAAAGATTTACGAACCTGATGAAAATGCGGTGCCCGAATCATTCGTACGGCCAGTTTCACCTATGGGTTATCAAACGCAACCAATGGGCGGCGTCATCGAAGCGGTAGGCAATTCGATTTTGAAAGATTTGAGTGCCTCTCGTCAGGGATTTCTTCCTGCTTTTGAAGTGGAACAGTGTATTCATTGCGGAAATTGTGATCAGGTATGTCCAGACTTGTGCTTTGTATGGAAACCAGAGACCAATGATAAAGGGAAGACATTCATGTATTTGCAAGGCATCGATTACCAGTATTGCAAAGGTTGCCTGAAATGCGTGGATGTGTGCCCTACGGACGCATTGTCTCAATTTAGAGAAGACGATATTTACGCAGAACAACATATCGTAAAACACCAATTTCCTGTGTATCAAGGTTGAACGGAAAAAGGAGATGATGAGATGGCTATTCTCGAACCAGAAATACAATCAGTGCACGACAGTCATGCAAAACAGCCGGATGATCTATATGAGCAAGTAACGGATTTTCGCTCAGGCAATGAAATGGCGGCACGGGCTGCTGCTCAAATCAATTATCACGTCATGGGATATTTCCCGATCACCCCATCGACTGAGATCGCTGAATACTTGGATGAAATGAAAACGCGCGGCGAACACGATATAGTAATGATTCCTGCTGATGGCGAACACGGCGCCGCAGGTATCTGTTTCGGTGCTTCAGCTGGTGGTGGACGAGTGTTTAATGCCACTTCAGCGCAAGGTTTTTTATACATGCTGGAGCAACTTCCTGCTCAGGCTGGTGCACGCTTGCCGATGGTGATGAACTTGGTCACCAGAGCAGTAACAGGTCCTCTCGATATTCGAGGCGATCATTCCGATTTGTACCACGGACTGAACATTGGCTGGCCGATTTTGCTTGCCCGTGATCCGCAAGCAGTATATGACATGAACATTATGGCATTAAAGATAGCCGAACATGCAGACGTTCGTTTGCCGGTGTTAGTCGCGTCGGATGGTTTTTTCACCTCCCACTCTAAGCGCAGGGTGCATTACTTTAAGAATCGAGATGTGGTGCAGCAATTTGTTGGTCCGATGCCAAGAAATTATCACCATGTTCTCGATCCCAAGCATCCCATCACGATGGGACCTTACATGAACGATCCCGATCAGATCAATAGTCGTTACCAGCATTCGCTGGCGATGTACGAGGTCGAAAAAGTGTATGACCAGATCGCCGAAGAATATGCGCGTTTATCTGGCCGTTCCTATCCTAAAGTGGAGTCGTATAAAATGGAAGGCGCTCGCGTGGCGCTCTTTATCTTGAATTCTGCCGCAGAAACCAGTAAAGATGTGACAGATGAACTGCGGGAAAAAGGACTACCCGTGGGGGTAGTGACCCCCAACTTGTTGCGCCCATTCCCTAAAAAAGCGATCGCAGACGCGCTCGCTGGCGTAGAAGTGGTACTCGTAGCGGAACGAGCGGATGAATTGGGAGCTCATGGCGCTAATTTGACGCATGAAATCCAGGCAGTGTTGCAGGAAGTAGGATCCCGTGCGAAGGTGATCTGCAGGGTGTATGGCACTGGCGGAAGAGAATTTTATCCTGATGATGCGGAAGCCTTGTTTCAATTGGCACTATCCGCGTTAAATGGTGAAGAGGTAGCCAGCTTTGATTATTACGGTGTCAATCCTGGGGATCCTGATGCGGAAGTGGCACATGTCAGGCTGCAGCCGTTGACGAAAGAAGAAACTACGGGATTTGTTAGTGTTGAAAAAGAAGAGTCAACTGGCGAATTGAAGGTGAAAGTGCCCTCAATGAGGGCGCTGACCGGTAAAGCCAAACGGGTGGCACCAGGTCATGGTGCATGTCCGGGATGCGGAATTTTCCCTGGCATCGAAACTTTCTTGAAAGGCATTGAAGGCGATGTCGTGGTGCTCTATCAGACGGGATGCGCACAGGTCACGACAACTGGATACCCTTATACATCGCATCGCGTGAACTTCTTGCATAATTTGTTCCAAAATGGCGGCGCGACTCTTTCTGGAACTGTGGAAATGTATTTCGAATTGAAACGCCGCGGCGAAATTGATACTCCGGATGACCCAACATTCGTGATGGTCTCAGGTGATGGCGGCATGGATATTGGTCTTGGATCGGCTCTCGGAGCCGCGATGCGCAACCACAAGATGATCATTTTGGAATATGACAACGAAGGTTATATGAACACAGGGGCAC
>JAJZAS010000141.1 GCA_021799325.1 Bacillota bacterium
GGATTTGAAAAACCTCGACAACTCCCCTTGAATGGTGGAAACAGAATTTCCGCGAACACCCGCTTTCGCCGCCAGTTCCTGCAATAAAAATTGGTGCAACTCTGCATCGGTCATCTCAGCATGTTTTTTTTCGGTCGCAACAGGACTTTCCGTCTCTTGACGGCTGAATTCGTTTTCACTGGTTACTTGGTTCATCACCGTTTTAATGCCTGCGATGTTGAGCCCTTTATCAATCAAATTTTTAATTTCAAGCAACGACTCCACATCCCGAAAGGAGAAGAGTCGTTGATTACCTTCAGTACGTTGTGGGTGGATCAAGCCATGCTGCTCATAATAGCGAATTTGCCTGGCCGTCAAATCTGTCAACCGCTGAACAATCCCAATTGGAAATAGGGGTAAATTTCTGCGCATCGCATCATCCACGGGGTTTTCCTCCTCGCATTGCCTGGATGGCAGTTAAATTGTATGCTCGTGTAAGAATACTGTCAATCAAAAGTCAGTATTTTAAACGTACATTGTCATCTCAACTTAAGATATGCAGCGCTCGCATCACGTGAATCATGGCAATTTGTACGTGCTCTAGCGTCAATCCACCTTGCATATACGCAATATAGGGAGGGCGAATCGGGCCATCTGCACTTAGTTCTATGGACGATCCCTGAACAAATGTACCTGCTGCCATGATGACTGGGTCCTGATATCCGGGCATCAACCACGGTTCAGGAAGTGCATGCGCATCCACTGGAGAAGCAGATTGTATCGCCTGGCAAAAAGCAACCAACCGCTCTTTGCTGCCAAGGTGAATCTTTAGTACGAGATCTCGCCATAATTCCACAGATGCAGGCGCACAGTGAAAGCCCAGTTGCTCCAAAAACTTGCTGGCAAACAGATTGCCTTTTAATGCCTGTCCCACTGTGTGCGGCGCCATGAACAACCCTTGAAAAAACAATCTATAGTTTTCATAGGATCCACTTTCAGCGCCAATCCCAGGCGCCGTCAACCGGTACGAAGCCAGTTCCACTGCCTCTTTACTTCCGACCAGATAACCGCCAGTGGGTGCAAGCCCCCCTCCTGGGTTTTTGATCAGTGACCCCACCACCAAATCAGCACCAAATGCGGATGGCTCCCATTCCTCCGTGAATTCTCCATAACAATTATCTACCACCACCATGACATGGGGATGTGATTGTTTGATCGTTTTTATCGCATCACCAATCTCACTTACGGACAGCGCCCTGCGCCATGCGTAACCTGGTGAACGCTGGATAGCGACCACGCGCACGGAACTAGTGATACTCATCAAGACTTGCTCAATGTCAATACTCCCGTCCTCGCGCAAATCCACTTCATGATAAAGAATACCGTATTCGTGCAGGGATCCTTTTGACGTCACTTGCGCACCGATCACCGTTTGTAATGTATCATATGGCTTTCCCGTGATATAAAGCAGCGTATCTCCTGGCCGCAGCAATCCAAAAAAAGCCACCGACAGCGCATGGGTCCCTGATACAATATGCGGTCTAACGAGCGCGGCTTCCGCAGAGAATGCCTTAGCATACACGCTTTCCAGTTGTTCACGACCACGATCTCCATAGCCGTAACCAGTCGATCCAAAGAGTTGGTGATCCCCTATCTCTGCTTCCCAAAATGCAGACAGCACTTTTTCCTGATTCTTTGCCACCACCCGATCGATCGCCCTGTAGTGGTCCGCAAGTAATGCGTCTATGTTTTCGATCCGTTTCCATTCATTATCGTTCATTTGTTTTGTCGCCATTGTCTTTGCAAAGGAAGGCTACACTCCCGCAAAAGGAGCAAATTGCCATGCTTCCCTTTCGTCAACCTCCGCTTCCACCTCATAGACTTGTCCATCTTCTTGAATATGGTTCACTAACCCTTTTTGATCCAATATGGCGATAATGTCCGATCGATCAAAAGGGATTCGCAAATGCATCCTGATTTTGTGTCCCACCAGCTCATCAAGCTTTTCCATCAACTTAATGATCGTCTCTTCCTCTAAAGCAGATCCCGCAATCCAGGCGTTCGCATGGACATCTCCTGTAAGATTGAGCTCGCTCAACTGATCTGTCTTATTAAAAAAAGTGAGCACCGGCGCATGAACAGCCAGTGATTCTTTCATCACCTGGTATACCGTCTCCATCTCCTCTTGTATAAAAGGAGACGAGGCATCCACCACATGAACCACCACATCCGCCTCCTCGACGGCTTCCAGTGATGACCGAAACGCATTGATCAAATGATGAGGTAGATCACGGATAAATCCCACCGTATCAGTGACAACAAAAGTCCTTCCTGCCCATCTGATCCTTCGTGATGTCGGATCGAGGGTGTCAAAAATTCGGTTTTGTCCCGCATCCATTTGCCTATCTCCCAGACGTCTCGCTAACCCCGAGAGAAGCGTAGTTTTTCCCGCGTTGGTGTACCCGACTAGGCTGACCGCGTAAACGCCCTGACGACTGCGGCGTCTCCTGCTCACCGACCGCCGTTCTACTTCGTCGTCAACGATCTTTCGCAAATTGGAGATTTCCTGCCGGATGCGGCGGCGATCCATCTCCAGCTTGGTTTCACCAGGACCCCTTGTCCCAATTCCACCACCAAGCCGTGACATCTGAATCCCCTGCCCGCTAAGACGCGGCAAGAGGTACATGAGTTGCGCAAGTTTCACTTGTGCCTTCCCTTCAAAGCTGCGTGCACGCCTGGCAAAAATGTCTAGAATCACCTGTGTCCGATCGACGACACGAAGCTTGCACTCGTTCTCTAGATTGCGCGCCTGGCTCCCGCTTAAATCCACACTTATCACGACCAAATCTGCGTGGAATACTGTCACCAAGTTGGCAATTTCCTGCACTTTTCCCATCCCGATATAGGTCGAGGAGTGAGGCTGATCAAGCACCTGAACCGCTTCAGCCACCACCATTGCGCCTGCCGCCAAGACCAGATTGTGCATTTCCAGTTCGCTTTGTTCCCGCTTTTCTTTCGAATCGCTGGAAAAATGAGCATGAACCAGTATCGCCCTTTCTGAAGCGGCAGACTCATCACGAATTGCTTTCAGCCTACGTCATCCTTTCTTTAATAAAAATCTGACGCTTTCAGCGTGATCAACCGTTCCCGGTCAAACAAATTTTCATTGACAATGCGATGCGCCTGTTTCCTGATGGCTTTTTCGATCAAATTGCGAACCGTCCTGCCGTTCCCAAAATCCATGGCGTCCATTTGTGCTCGAATCCTCGTTCGCAGCGCCTGTACTCCATCCTCGCTGATTTTATAATCTTTTTCTTTTGCCATTTGCAGCGCGATCAGGATGAGTTCCTCTTCACGAAACGGAGGAAACTCAATTTTCACAGGAAACCTAGAGGACAATCCCGGATTCAAAGACAGGAAATATTCCATTTCTTCCTGGTATCCGGCAAGTATCACCACGAGATCCTGCTTGTATTCTTCCATTCCTTTGACGAGTGTATCGATCGCCTCACGGCCAAAGTCCGTTTCACCACCGCGCGCCAGCGAATAGGCTTCATCAATAAACAAGATGCCACCCTTTGCTTTTTCCAGTGCCATTTTCGTCTTTTGTGCCGTATGGCCAATGTATTCTCCCACGAGATCCGCGCGTTCCACTTCAATCACGCGACCACTGCTGAGCATGCCTAGAGAATAGAAAACATCGCCAAAAAGTCTCGCCACCGTTGTTTTCCCAGTACCAGGTGGACCATGAAATACCATGTGATGCATTAGTGTATCTCTGCGTAAATGATACCTCTTTCGCCACTCGTTAATGGTATAAAAAGCGAACAGTTCTTCTGCGAACGCCTTGACATCATGCAGGCCGATAAGGTTTTGAATTGGCAACAACAACTCTTCAAAAGAACTACTCCGTTCTGGCAATGCTTCCACTGCGGTACTCTTGGCCTGGGCTTTGCTAAAAGCCTCTCTCTTCGGCGATCGAAAAGGAGTGACAGCATAAAACATAGGCGGCCTCCTCACCTTTTCTTACCATGCCAAGAGTATACGCAGCGCCCATCCAACAGGTGCCTAGATAAAGCTTGCTCCCATCCATTCTCCCTCACAAATCCAAGTGGCAGGCCCCCGCATATAGACGTGGTTATCGTCCGCCCATTTAATCGCTAGGTCTCCTCCCGCCAAGTGGACCATCACCTCTTGCCCCCGTGTCAGCCTGTTTTCAAGCACTCCCGCCACCACTGACGCGCAGGCTCCCGATCCGCAGGCCTGCGTGATACCAGAACCCCTTTCCCAGACACGAAAGTCCATTTCGTTCGAACTTAGCACGTGAACAAGTTCCACATTCACCCGTTCTGGGAAAAATTCATGAGTCTCAATTTTGGGACCAATGCCCGCCACATCCACCTGGTTCACATTTTCCACAAAAAACACGGCATGAGGATTACCCATCGAAACGCCAGTGAACTGATAGGACTTTCCATCGACTTGAATCGGCTCTCTTAAGGCAGTAGAGTCATCCCCGTTTTGCATCGGCAGATCACTTTTTTTCAGTCTCGGCTCTCCCATGTCGACCGTGATCTCATGTACTTGTCCCTCTGCTTCACTCACATGAAGTTCCAACACGGCCGGTCCTGCTTTGGTTTCGATATGCAAATTTTTCTTCGTAGACAACTTCTTTTCGTAAAGATACTTTCCCACACAGCGAAGCCCGTTGCCGCAAGTTTGTCCTTCGGAGCCATCCGCGTTGAAAATTCTCATTCTGGCATCGGCACCAACCGTGGATGGACCTATGGTGATCAGCCCATCCGATCCAATCCCCGTATTGACATTGGACACGGCCACCGCAATTTCGGGTAGAGCACTATCCGGTATTGGTTCCTCCCACAAGTTCACGTACACATAGTTATTCCCCAACCCGTGCATTTTGGCGAATTTCATCTTTACTCCCCCAGTCAACGAACAACAAAGTTCATGATTTTATCCTGGACGTAAATTTGTTTATTGAAAGATTTTCCTTCTAGCGCTGACTTGACGGATGGCGCTTGTAAAGCCAAGAT
>JAJZAS010000142.1 GCA_021799325.1 Bacillota bacterium
CTGATGAAACTCTCCCGCATAGCCGCTGACATCCAAAACAGCAAGAATTTCTCCTGTGGGATCAAAAATCGGAGAAGCAGCACAATAGAGGGTTTGATTCACTTGGCAAAAGTGTTCGTCCCCAAGTACGTACACAGGTGATTTTTCAACAATAGCGGTACCAATCGCGTTGGTGCCGCGCACTTCTTCACGCCAGCCAGCCCCCTCGAGAAGCTGAATCTTCGAGGCATGATCCAGAAAATGAGCATCTCCTTGACTGTGAAGAATATAGCCATCCTTGTTCGATAAAATCAGCGTACTGTGGTGAGCGAAGACCATTGGGATGAATTTTTCAATATTGGGTATGATGGTTCTCACCATTTGCTCGTCTCTTTCTTTGATGAGCTTGAGCATTTGGGATTCAAGATAATCTGATTCACTGAGTGTAGAGGTAACGCCATACTGAAGGGATCGTCGCTGCGATTGTTTGATCACATCATGATGGGAGGAAAAAACCATCGAAAATATCACCTTCATGAAAAAATTAAACAGTTAACGTTATTATGTCGCATTCATGAGGTGATGGAAATACCCCTAACCTACTATTTCTCCCATATTAACACGCCGTTTTGCCCACCAAATCCAAAAGAGTTGCTCAACACACGCATCACATTCTGTTTGCGGCTTTGCGGTACGATGTCCTTTGGTGCCAGAGGATCGGGGTTTTCGCAATGCAAAGTCGGAGGAATCCATCCTGTATCTATCGTAAGAATGGACGCGATACTCTCGATGGCCCCTGCAGCACCAAGCAAATGCCCCGTTGCTCCCTTGATCGAACTGACAGGGACCTTCCCAATGTGATCTTGAAATAAAGTCTTTAAAGCTTTTTCCTCTGCAAGGTCACCCGCAGGCGTAGAGGTGGCATGAGCATTGATGTAGTCGATATCTTCCGGTTGGAGCCCACCGGATCGAAGCGCCCGCTGCATGGCGAGTACGGCTCCCGCCCCTTCCGGATGTGGCGCTGTTTCGTGATACGCATCGTTCGAGGCGCCATAACCACCAAGTTCTGCATAAATCCGAGCACCTCTACCTATCGCATTTTCCATGGTTTCCAGGATGAGGACCGCCGCTCCTTCTCCCATCACCATGCCTTTTCTTTCCCTATCAAAGGGACGCGACCACATGCTAAAATCTTCTGGTCCAGTTGTGGCCAGCGCCCCAGCCACTTTAAGTCCCGCTAAAATTGCCGGTGAAAAAAGGCACTCTGACCCTCCTGCGATCACCATGTCCACTTCTCCTGTTCGAAGCCAATAGGATGCTTCCCCGATGGCGTTGGCCGATGATGCGCAGGCAGTCGTATAATTCACGACAGGTCCATGGATGCCATAACGCATCGCAAGAGCCGCAACTGCCGCATTAGGAATGGACTTGGAGACAAGTCGAGGGCTCACGCGACTGCTGACGTCCATGGCAAGCTTGCCCGCACCTGTTTCCAGCGACTGGATGCCCCCAAATGCAGAACCCATCGCAATACCGATGCGGTCAGGATCGATATTCATCACCGCATCGGTAGAAAAAGGATGCTCTCCGCGAAATCCAGCGTCTTCCACAGCCTCTTGCGCTGCAATCAGGCCTAATTGGCTAAAGCGATCTGTATCCATAACCACTTTTCTTGGCAAATAATCTGATGCGTTGAAATCCTGAATTTCAGCAGCTACTGGCGCAAACTGACGAAGGATCGGATCGGACATTTGACGGATCGACGACTTACCTGCAATCAGATCATCCCAAAACCTCTTCACGCCCACCCCAAACGGCGTCACTGCGCCCAGTCCTGTCACTACAATTCGCTGCTGAAATGCCATTATTCAGTCTCCTTTTCAAAAGTCCAGCTTAAATTCTTTCAAAGCGACCATTTTTCTGGTCTTCCACCGCCATCTCCCGAATGATGAAATGGCGTTTTTTCCCGGTTGCCGTATAAGGCAATTCGTCAATAAACCGATAATACCTTGGCTTTTTGTAATTGGCCAGCGACTTGTGGTTGCTGCAATACTTCTGCAGTTCCTCTGCTGTAAGGGTGGGATCATCCTTCACGACATACGCGACAACGGCTTGTCCTCTCAATTCGTCAGGCACACCTACCACAATCGATTCCTTGACTTTGGGATGTTGATTCAATATTTCCTCCACCTGTACCGGGTGAATGTTTTCAGCGGATGAGACAATCATGTCGTTTTTGCGTCCGACAATCGTGATAAACTCGTTTTCATCCCACGTTCCCATGTCACCAATGTAGATCCATCCCTTATAAAAGACCCTTTTTGATTCTTTTTCGTTATTCAAATAGGAGTACGTTGTTTTTGCCGGTGCTTTTACGATGACTTCCCCCACTTCAGTGCCATCTTTTGCCACCAAGTCATCTGGCTCACCTTTCCGATCAAGGTACATCTTCACTACCCGCACTTCATCGTCCGTGCACGAACGACCTGCTGAACCTGACATTTCCGGCAAATCATAAGGTCTTAGGAAAGTGTTCCAAAACGCTTCTGACGTTCCATACCCATTGAAAATATTCGGTGTCAATGTCTTTTGGAAATTGATGCAGTCTTCCCTCGCAAGCGGCGCCCCCATCGTAACAATCCCTTTTAATCTCGACAGGTCATAGGGTGTTTTTTGCTGCACTTCATAGAGCATTTTTAACATGGGAGGAGCGCCAATCAAAAAGGTCAAGTGGTATTCTTCCACAAATTCAAGCGATGTTTTGGGATTAAAATGACGGAGAACTACAATCTCTCCGCCGACATACAGTGTAGGATTGGGCCCGCCAGAATGCATACCTCCGCGATGAAACCAGGGGCTCATGTTCATGGTTTTATCAACGGGACTAAGCGGAAAATGCATGGCGACATCGTGAGCGGAGAGCACATCATTAATGCTGTTTAAAGGAACTCCTTTAGGCATGCCTGTGGTGCCAGAGGTATACAGCCTGGTAGTCTCATCATAAATGTGCATGGGCCAGTCTATGACAGGTTCGCTGTCGCGATGAGGTTGCACGTATTCCTCAAAACGGATCACACCATTTGGCACCTTTTCTTCACCCGTTATGTCTACCATCACCACTCGCTTTGGCTGATGCTTGGCCATCGCCAACGCTTCCAGAGCAGTATCTTTGATTTCCGCATCAAATACATACACTGCCGGTTTGCTGTCATCAATGATGTATGCGGTTTCACCAGGGGAAAGTCGAAAATTGATCGGGCAATTGATGGCCGCTATTTTTTGAGGGGCCAAATAACAATGCACAAATTCAAGAGAGTTAAGCAATTGGTACATGACCACATCGTTTTTCTCTACACCATCAGCAAGTAACGCATTGGCAAAACGGTTCACATCCCGATTCAATTGCGCGTAAGTCCATATCCGCTTGCGGATAGGACAAGTAACAGCCGGCCGATTGGCAAACCGGTGCACATTGCGTAAAAATCCTTTGATATAGGTAAACTCGTGTTCAAACGTTTCTTTGAACATCGTAATATCATAGGTGTAGGATTCCGACATCCGTTTCAACCTCCCATTCTTTATTAAGCATAATATGGATGATGTTAGAGTCTATTATTTCGCCAAACGAAATACTTTGTCAATAGGGTGGAAAAAGCTAAGGGAACCATCTGTCAGCTGATGCCTAGATGGTCCCTTCGTAGATAAGCGAGGCTGCCCCCTTCGAATTCACTTTGTTTCAGTTGGTTTGATGATGTAATCTTTTTAATCGACTCTGATCCACTTTATGTACATCATGAGGCATGCTTTGCCCGCAAAGCGCCAACAGAATCAGCAGCGGTCCGGAATTCGGGTCTGTTCCTAAGGGAGTAAACATCTGGCCAAACCCCTCACCCGCCCACCATATGAAGAGTGCGATGAGGATTGAGAGCCAAAACCCTGTATAAAATACTTTCATGTTTCTAAAAAGAAGTAGGATTCCAGCAGCAAACATCGGGATGGCAAACAGCAAATTGACGAGCACTGGGCTGGAAGCGGCCAGATGATTGAAGAAGTCAACAGAAAAAGCACCGTTCAATCCACCCTGCGCCAGAAAAGCAGGCTGAAGTTGCAAAAGTCCCCCGATGATCCAAAGCACGGCCAAGCTATAACGCGAAACATTCGACCATTTGTATAATAAGACGCCATGTGCTTCTTTATCTTCATTACCTGGCCATACGATAATGCCAATCAGACCATATAAAAATACCGCACCAGGTGCCCCGGTTAAAAATGTCGCTTGACCCGTGAACATCATGCCAAACCCTTCGGACAGCCACCAAACAATCACAGTCCAAATCAAAGAAATGATGAGTGTCCCCTTGACCCATACATTCAATATCAACATGATTCCCAAGAATAATTGGATGCCAGCAAACAGAAAATTATAGATAGCAATATGAGGTGCCAATAGACTCGCGGCCCAATTAATGGTATGGCCAATACCCAACGGTTGACCTTGCGCTGTCGGCAATAGCACTTGATTGATAAACTGGGAACTGAACATTTGCGGCTTCAATTGCAAGATGCCATCCACCAACCAGATTATGCCAAGGATGGTCTGTAACCAGCGCCTAGACAAACTTCTCACTGACTCATCTCCTTCTTGATGTTAAGCATCCCCTAGTTCAAAACTTCGAATGCAATCATCATGATCATGGCATAAATGCAGCAAGAAGAAAATGACCTAGAAGGTCTATTTTTAATAAAAATAACTACACGTTATACTAATTTTTGCAGTTTTTCCTCATGTATATGGGGGTTCTCCACCAACATTGATGTTTGCTGCATCCACAACTCCATGGTGAGAAGACTCCATATCAAGCGCGAGGCACGAGACCTGGATGTTCCTTTGGTTTTGAGTAGTTGGTTGACCATTTCGGGGCGATAAAGGGAGCGAGTATAGGAAGAGGGATCTAGTAGCATGTTGGTTATGTCATCATTCCACTCACCAAAAATCCAGGCATTAATCGAGAT
>JAJZAS010000143.1 GCA_021799325.1 Bacillota bacterium
TACATACCGGCATTTTGCGATGTGGTCATCATGGTGGAGGGCAACGCCAGCATGTACCTGGGATCACCGCGGATGGCGGAGATGGTGATTGGGGAGAAAGTGACGCTTGAGGAAATGGGCGGGGCGCGGATGCACTGCTCGGTAAGTGGTGTGGGCGATGTGCTCGCCAAAAGCGAGGAGGAAGCGCTGCAGATGGCGCGGGACTACCTCGGGTATTTCCCGGCAAGCTTTGAGGAGTTGCCTGAGATTGGCGAGGCGCGGGAACCAAAAGCGATGCCAAAACCGATCACGGAGCTCATCCCGGAGAACCAGAACGCACCGTTTAACATGCACGACCTGATCCAGCACTTAGTGGATGAGGGGAGCTTTTTTGAGATCAAGAAGCTGTTCGCGCAGGAGATCATCACGGGGTTCGCGAGAATCGACGGTCGCCCAGTCGGGATCATTGCGAACCAGCCGCGGGTGAAAGGCGGGGTGCTGTTTGTGGACTCTGCGGACAAGGCGGCGCGATTCATTACACTGTGCGATGCGTACCACCTTCCGCTTGTATTTTTGGCAGATGTACCTGGCTTCATGATTGGGACGAAAGTGGAGCGGGCGGGCATCATCCGTCACGGGGCGAAGATGATTGCGGCGATGTCGGAGGCGACGGTGCCGAAGTTGTCGGTGATTGTACGAAAGGCATACGGGGCAGGGCTGTACGCGATGGCGGGACCTGCGTTTGAACCGGACGTGTGCATTGCATTGCCGAGTGCACAAATTGCGGTGATGGGGCCGGAGGCGGCGGTGAACGCGGTGTACTCGAATAAGATTGCGGAGCTGGAGGAGCCGGAGCGGACGAAGTTTGTGGAGGAGAAGCGGGAGGAATACAAAAAGGACATCGACATCCACCGACTAGCGTCCGAACTGGTGGTGGACGCGATTGTACCACCGGAGCAACTTCGTAAGGAACTGATCGTCAGACTGGACCAGTATGAGAGTAAGGACTTATGGTTCTCGGAACGTAAGCATTCTGTGTATCCCGTATAAGATTGTTAACCAAGAAAGGGATGAATGATATGGCGGATAAAATGATGAATTCATTTGCCGATGCGGTGGCGGATATTAAAGATGGTGCCACGCTGATCGTTGGCGGATTTGGACTTTGCGGCATCCCCGAAAAGCTCATCTTTGCGCTTCGTGACAGCGGGGTTAAGGATTTGACTATAGTCAGCAACAATTGCGGCGTAGACGACTGGGGACTTGGAATTTTGCTAGCAAACCGACAAATCAAAAAAATGATTTCTTCCTATGTCGGGGAGAACAAGATTTTTGAACAGCAATTTTTATCTGGGGAATTGGAAGTGGACCTAGTTCCACAAGGCACACTTGCGGAACGCATCCGCGCAGGAGGCGCAGGTATTCCTGGGTTCTATACGGCAACTGGTGTGGGCACTGCGATTGCGGAAGGCAAAGAAGTGAAAATGTTCAATGGCAAACCCTACATTCTCGAGGAAGGAATCGTCGGTGATTTTGCACTCGTCAAAGCGTGGAAAGCAGATGAATATGGCAACCTGGTTTATCGCAAAACAGCGCGTAACTTCAATCCGCTTGTTGCCACAGCTGGCAAGGTGACGATCGCCGAAGTGGAAGAGATCGTCAAACAGGGCGAGTTGAGTCCGGATCAAATTCATACGCCTGGCATTTACGTGCAGCGACTGCTACAAGGTCAAGACTATGAAAAACGCATTGAACGCCGTACCGTTCGCAAAGCCAATTAAATTTCCTGTGGGAAAAGGAGTGAGACGAAGATGGAAGATGTTCGTCAACTGATTGTTCGCCGTGCAGTCAAAGAAATTAAGGATGGAATGAACGTCAATCTGGGTATCGGGATGCCAACACTGATTGCCAACGAAATTCCTGCTGATTTTCACGTGATGCTGCAGTCTGAAAATGGATTGCTCGGTATTGGGCCGTTTCCTGTCGAAGGTGAAGAGGATCCGGATTTGATCAATGCGGGGAAAGAAACCATCACCGAAGTGCCAGGATCATCGTTTTTTGACAGTGCAGAATCGTTTGCCATGATTCGTGGGGGGCACATTGATCTTGCCATTCTTGGCGGAATGGAAGTGTCGGAAACAGGCGATTTAGCCAACTGGATGATCCCTGGGAAAATGGTCAAAGGGATGGGCGGCGCGATGGATTTGGTGAGTGGAGCCAAACGTGTCGTGGTGATCATGGAGCATGTGAACAAACACGGGGAATCAAAGGTCAAGAAAAGCTGTGATCTCCCGTTAACAGGGCAAGGGGTCGTGCACCGGTTGATCACGGACTTGGCCGTATTTGATTTTACACAAGATGGCATGGTGCTGGTTGAAACACACCCGGGTGTGAGTGTGGACAAGGTGAAAGAAAGCACGGAGGCTTCGTTTCGCGTATCAAGTGATCTGATTTCGCAATAATTGAATGCTGGGTTCAAGAAGAGGAGAATGTGGGGATGGAGACTGAAGAGCGCATTTCGATGATAAAAGATAGTGTGAGAATTGATCCGCCAGCTGCTTATCGCGAAAAATCATATGTAAAAAGCGCAGAGGATTATCTGGCGAAGTATCAGCAATCGATTGAAAATCCCACGGCGTTCTGGAATGAAATCGCTGATGAAATGGTGTGGCAAAAACGCCTGCCAACGGTGATAGAAGGGAGCATGCCAGATTTTCAGTTTTTCCCTGGAAGCGCTATCAACGTAGCCGAAAACTGTGTCGATCGCTATGCGAAAAATCCTTTAACGCGCAATAAAGTGGCGATTTTTTTTGAAGGGGAAAATGGAGAGCGCAAAGCGGTCACCTATTTGCAACTATACGATGAAGTACAGAAGTTCGCGAATGTGCTTTTAACTTTTGGCCTGAAAAAAGGCGATGTCGTCAGTGTATACATGCAAAACTTGGTGGAAACCTACGTGGTGCTGTTAGCTTGCCTTCGCGTGGGCGTTATTTATAATACGGTGTTTGCAGGCTTTTCACCAGAAGCGCTACGCGATCGAATCGTCAATTCGAATGCGAAAGTGGTCGTTTGTTCCAATGCCAGTTATCGCCGCGGACGTGTGTTGAAGTTAAAGGAAACTGTCGATGAGGCACTGAAAGGCGTCGAATGTGTCAATCAGGTGGTCGTTTATAAACGCATGCCCGAAGTGGAAACGCCAATGCAAGAGGGCCGTGATTATGACTATGATACACTGATGGCCAGTGCGTCTGCCAATTGCCCACCAATGCCGCTTGATTGCAATGACCCGGGTCTGATTATATTTACGAGTGGAACCAGTGGGAGGCCAAAAGGTATCGTTCACGCGGGCGGTGGGTTTTTACTTGGGACGTATGCGTATACGAAGTACCAGTTGGATTTGCGTCCAGAAGATGTGTATTGGAATACCAACGATATTGGTTGGCTTACCACCCATATTTTTGTGCTGGTCGGGGGACTCGCGCTTGGTAATACAACGGTGCTTTATGAAGGGGCGCTCGACTATCCGCATACGGGGCGTCTTTATGAAGTCGTGGAACGTTATCGGGTTAACAAAATGTTTTCTGCGCCTACTGCCTATCGGATGATGATGAAGCATGGGGAAGAGGTGGCGGCTAAATATGACCTCTCGACGATTGAATTGCTGATTTCGGTGGGGGAACCATTCAATCCGGAAGCATGGCATTGGGTGCGCAGAGTGATCGGTGGCGATAAAGCGGTCATCAACAATACTTGGGGGCAGACTGAGACAGGGGGAACTCCGCTCGCCAGTATGCCAGGCGCTGTTCCGATGAAAGCGGGTTCATGTGGCGTGCCGTTCTTTGGCCATCAATTGGATGTCACTGACTTGAACGGAAATCCGGTGCCGACAGGCACGCCAGGATACCTGATTATCCGCAACATTTTCCCAAGCCTTGCAAGAGATGTGTTTGGTGATCGGAAACGATATGTGGAGAATTATTTTAGTCAAATTCCTGGCGCCTACTTTACGGGTGACAGCGCAGTTCGCGATGAAGACGGACAGTTCTGGGTGTTGGGCCGCGTGGATGATGTCATCAACGTTTCGGGTCACAGGATCAGCACGATGGAAATGGAGAGTTCGCTGATTCAGCACGAGGCGGTGATCGAGGCTGCGGTGGTGGGCCAACCTGACGACATACGGGGATTGGTACCAGTGGCGCTGGTCACGTTGGAAAAAGGGTTCACGCCATCTTCGGAGTTGGAAGACTCGTTAAAGAAACAAGTAGTTCAGGATATTGGCACTTTTGCCCGTCCAGAAAAGATTTTTTATGTGGAAGCGATGCCAAAAACGAGGTCTGGAAAAATCATTCGCCGTATGTTGCGGGAAATTCTCCAGGATGGGGAAGTTCGCGGTGATGTAACAGGGCTTGAGGATATGGAAATCGTCAACCAATTGGTAAAGGACATTAACAGCAAAAAGTAAGTGACAATAAAGGAACACCATATGACAGAGGGGTCCGGTGAATATCGGATCTCTTTTGTTTAGCATAAGGAAGAAAAGGTGTAGGTATTAATTTGGGAAGCAACGCGCGGCATAAGTGCGCATAAGGATAATATCACACCATCATGCATCCGCATCGCGAGAGAGTCGACCAGTTGGAGTACTTGTTCTGGAGAACTTGACAAGCTTGATAGAGGGGTGATGGAGAAGTGGATATTATCAGCCGCATCACGGCGCACCGCGCCAAAGAAGAGGAATTGGCATGGGAGGGAACCTTCGCGGATTATCTGGAACTGGTCCGCGACCATCCCATCATTGCGCAGCCTGCGCACTCGCGCATCTATCAGATGATCGAATCAGCGGGGGTCGAGAAAGACGAGAACGGGCACAACGTGTACCGTTTTTTTTCACAAGAATTATTTGGACTCACTGAACCGATCGATCGTCTTGTAGAAGAGTACTTTCACTCGGCCGCCAAACGGCTTGATGTACGTAAACGGATATTGCTGTTGATGGGCCCGGTCAG
>JAJZAS010000144.1 GCA_021799325.1 Bacillota bacterium
ATAATCCGGTACCAGGCGTTTTAGTTTTGCATTGTCAAAAACTACAGAATTGGCCTTATCCCCAATCAGCGATCCACGAAAATCTTCAATGCTGCAAGCATCCAAAAATTCAGAAGCCACATGAACCGCTTGAAATTCTACACCAAGTGCATCAGCGATAGCCGCGTAAATCTGGTTCCATGTCAGGGTTTCATCTGAAGTGATTTGTATCGATTCTCCAATCGCATGAAGGTTTCCCATGAGTCCGACGAATCCTTTGGCAAAATCCCGACTATGTGTCATGGTCCAAAGCGAAGTGCCATCGCCGTGAATAATGACAGGTTTCTTCTCCAACATGCGTTTCGCCACTTGCCATGAACCATGCTTCCCATGCACCCCAAGCGGAATAGAACGCTCATCATACGTGTGACTTGGCCGCACGATGGTGATGGGGAACCCCTCTTCACGATATAATTTCATCAAATACGCTTCACCAGCGATCTTGTTCCTGGAGTACTCCCAGTAGGGATTCGAAAGCGGCGTGCTTTCCGTAATTCGATAATCCGACAGTGGCTTCTGATAGGCAGAAGCGGAACTGATGAAGATAAACTGCCTGGTTTTTCCACGAAATAAACGGTAATCCCTCTCCAAATCACTCGGATGAAAGGCGATAAAATCCGCCACCACGTCAAACTGCATGGCTTGAATCAACCTCGCGACTTCCTCCTC
The DNA here is from genome assembly GCA_021799325.1 of Bacillota bacterium. Lineage (GTDB taxonomy): Bacteria > Bacillota > Bacilli > Alicyclobacillales > SLC66 > JAJZCL01. The sequence goes on from JAJZAS010000144.1 coordinate 709, forward strand.
ATCATGAATGTCTGCTTGTATCAGTTGGATCCCATCTTGCAGTGAATCCGTGCGCTTCCCTCTGTTCAAGAGGTACACTTCATTCCCCTGCTCCCTTAATTTCGCGGTAATCGCCGAACTGATCGTCCCTGTTCCACCGATTAGTAACGCTCTCATGTTCCACCTCGTTCTCTGGATTATAAAATTCGTACAATCCCCATAATGTTAAATGGCACCTTTTTTCATCATACCCTATATAAAACCGTTGGCGGTGATGTTGTCTTGTCCCATAAAAAAAAGAATCCACCTGCGATTCGCCTCATTCCCTTACTGATCACGGCCATGGTGGGAATCGACCTTTGGGTGATTCGCCCCCCTGCAGGAATCACCCCGCAAGCCTGGCACTTATTTGCGATATTCGTGGCAACCATCCTCGGATTTATCATCAAACCACTTCCGATGGGTCCCGTTGCCATTTTCGGCATTACCATTACCGCACTCACCAACACCCTCAGTGTTCCTCAAGCGCTGAGCGGGTTTGGGCATCCGGTCATTTGGCTGATCGTCATTGCCTTTTTTATCTCACGCGGCTTTATTAAGACAGGTCTTGGTGAGCGAATTGCCTACCTTTTTGTCAAAAGGTTTGGAAAAAAAACACTCGGGCTCGCCTATTCCCTTCTCTTCAGCGATCTGATCCTATCTCCTGCCATCCCAAGCAACACCGCGCGCGCAGGCGGCATCATCCTGCCGATTATACGTTCTTTGTCAGAAACATTCGGTTCGCGACCTGACGATGGTACCGAGCGCAAAATCGGCGCTTTTTTAGTGAAAGTGGGGTTTCAAGGGGATCTGATTACCTCAGCCATGTTTATGACGGCGATGGCAGCCAATCCGCTTAGTGCAAAGCTCGCAAAAGATGTGGCCGGGGTGCAAATCACCTGGACAGGGTGGGCCATCGCCGCCGCATTACCTGGACTTGTTAGTCTCGTGATCATCCCATTTTTACTTTATAAGTGGTATCCCCCGGAAATCACTGAAACTCCCAACGCTTCTGCAATGGCAAGCGAAAAACTAACACAAATGGGCCCTTTGAAACGGACTGAGCTCTTGATGCTATTCGTATTTCTCATCGTGCTGGTGCTGTGGATTTTTGGTAACCGGCTTGGTGTGGACCCCACGACCACTGCGTTTATCGGCCTTGCAATCCTGCTATTGACAGAGGTCCTGTCGTGGGAAGATGTATTAAAAGAACGCGGCGCATGGGATACGCTGACATGGTTTGCAGCAGTGGTGATGATGGCCACTTACCTTGACAAGCTGGGCCTCATTTCGTGGTTTGGTAACTGGGTCAAACACTCTGTCAGTGGACTCCCCTGGATCTTGTCTTCCCTCATACTGCTCCTCATCTACTTCTATTCGCATTACTTTTTTGCCAGCAGCACGGCTCACATCAGCGCCATGTTTGCCGCTTTTCTCGTCGTGATGGTGGCGGCAGGAGCACCGCCGATGATCGCCGCCTTACTGCTAGCCTTCTTCAGTAACCTATTTGCAGCGACCACCCACTACGGGGCAGGAACGTCCCCCGTCTTTTTCGGGACAGGCTATGTATCGCAAACGAAGTGGTGGTCGCTTGGTTTTTTTGTTTCCGTGGTCAATATTATCATCTGGCTTGCCATCGGCGGGGTCTGGTGGAAGATACTCGGCCTCTGGTAATACCCTACCCTATTACTGCCAGTGCTGTGGGTGATCAGATTTCGCCAATTCTGCTGCTGCAGCGTTTAGTGACACTTGTTCCGGGTTTTTGCAACCGGGTATTACCGACGTAACTGCAGGATGCTCCAGGCACCAGGCGAGCGCCCAGGTCGCCATCGCCACTCCCTCAGGCACTTCATGCTGGCGAATTTCCGCCACCATCTCCAATTTTCTTTTAGTTTCCTCTGGTTGATGACGGTGGCGCACATCCGTTTCGGGAAACACATCGCCAGGCTTGTATTTCCCGCTCAAATACCCGCTAGCTAGGGGAACGCGAGCTAAAACCCCCAAATTTTGCTCGAGGCATGAAGGGAATACCCGCTCTTCCGGCTTACGATCTAAGCGATTGTAGACGACCTGAATGACTTCGGAACCAACGCGGCTTGAGGATTCCGTCTGATGCAGGTTGTCATTGCTGCCGATCGAGGTACCAAGGTGACGAATTTTCCCTGCTTGAACCTGCTTGTCTAACATGGTCCAGAGATCATCCTGAAAGAAGGCCTCATCTGCCCCCGAGTGGAATTGATAGAGATCGATATAATCAGTCTTCAGTGCCATCAGTGATGCGTCCAGTTGCTTTATCACCTCATCGGGCTTCCATAACTGGTGGCGCTCAAACCTTCCATTGAAGTCATGACCGAATTTTGTAGCCACCACAAAATCCTCACGGTTTCGACGGGAAAGATAATTCCCAATAAAAGATTCGGATAAGTGATCCCCGTAGCATTCAGCCGTATCGATCAGGTTGATCCCTTCTTCATGAGCGCGGTCGAGAATCGCATCGACTTCTGATTGAGTAAAGTCATATCCCCATTCGCCGCCAAACTGCCAGGTACCAACACCGATAACGGATACTTTCATACTGGTTTTGCCAAGCTTCCTGTATTTCAAATGAATTCCCCCTTCTCTCCATAGCTTATACCTTTTTTGGCCGAATTTTGATAAAAAAATCCCCGTCACCAGCATGACTGCAAGCGTCCGGGAATTTCTCCTTTTGAGTATATATTAGTGGCTATCAAATGTCTTAATTGCCGTAGACGCTTCCGGTTACGGTGTTCGAGCCAGGGTTGGCCTGTGCGATCCACAGTTTCGTGTAGTGTATCACAGAATTCTGCAGTGACAGAATCGTCTTTTCTAGGTTGGGAATCCCTCCGTTGAAAGGATGGCCTTTCCACTCTGTTTGATCTACTTTAGGTATTTTAACTTGCATTAATTTCTTGGATTTCTCCAAGTCATTACGGTCTTTGATCAGTTGTTGGTATAATCCTTTATGTTTGTTATCTTTCCCTTTCTTGCCTTTTTTCATATGTTCCAATTCTTTATCGATTTGGTTGATTTTATTATTGACACTTTTTTCGGCTCCGGTTAATCCAGATGAATTCGCGCTACTTTTTAGCTGCGACAAACTAGTACGCGCCGCTGTCAGTGACTGAAAATCACCATACATTCCGGCGATGGTTTGATTGAGCGTTGTGACGGTTTGACTCAGTGCAACCACTTGCGCATTTGTCGATGAACTAGCCTGGGCTTGTGTCAACAATCCATTCTCTTTTGTCAGATTTTGCTGGTATTTCGCAACAAACTGTTGCGCTTGCTGTGCTGGCGACGAATCTGCCATGGCACTTGCTGCAAAACCTAATGGAACGATTAATGATGCTACTGATAAACCGATGACCAACTTTTTCATTGGGGATTTCCTCCTCTAAGGATTTGTCATCAATTTAGTGGATCAAGATGAAAACCACATTAAAATTGTAATCGAAATGTAACATTAATGTGACAACTAGCCGCAAAGCGTTTACCCGCTTTCCCTATGCCATCAACAAAGCTACAATAAATCTTAACGTGCTAAGTTTTTGTAACGAGGAGGCGGGTGATTTGAAAAATCGTTACAAGATGGGGATTGGAAGCCTCGTAGTGATCATTATCCTCCTATATGGCGCTATCCCACTGCCAGGCAATTCACCTATTGTGGTGGTTTCCAATTATTATGCGTATTTATCATGGGGTAACGTCAATAAAGCGGACAGTCTTTTAACCCCGACTTTACAAAATGTATTTCAGAAAAGCGTTCCAGTGAAAACCTATTTTATGAAACCTTTATTTGAACAGGGCCCCTATCCTATTCGACTCGACCAACAATATCAACAAGAAGTTCAGGTGATCGCCAACATTTTTGTTCTCTCATCGCTTGGCTCAGGCCTGCATAGCCAGTTTATTTACCTTGGGAGAAATAGTCCCAACGATCCTTGGCGAATCATGGGAATTGGAACCGGGCCATAGACAGGGTCGCCATTCATGTATATAAAAAAGGAGACGTAATCAAGTGTCCGCAAAGTCATTCTTTACCTTAGGAATACTCTCCCTCCTACTCTCTGCGGAAGCAACAATGGCTTCAGGCAAGCTTGACTCGCCCATCCAAGTGGACGTATTGCCTCCTGCAGTGCTAGGTACCTCCGTTATCTGGTCGCCTTCAGGCCAAACCTTTGCCTATGCCAGTAATCCCAGTCAGGGTA
>JAJZAS010000145.1 GCA_021799325.1 Bacillota bacterium
CTGAGTCAGCAACGGGTAATCCGCTTCTTTCATCCTCCCTTGCGCATGCATTTGCTCAAAATAGTAAATCAGCAAAGTGCGCATCTTGCTAAAAAATAAAACTAAAGAAGAAACCACTTCCGAATGTGAGAATGATTCAGTCATCCCGAGCATTAAAATTTCGCTCCGGCTGGTCAACTGCATCAGGTAATCCCTCAGCAATTGTCTGAACCCTTCACGAAAGGGAAGACGCAGATACTCTTCAATATCTGTGGGAACCCGCATCTGCTTGACGGCGTCTTCCACCGCCTCTTTCAGCATCTCCACCTTACTGCCAAAGTGACGAAAAAGCGTCACTTCGTTCACTCCTGCCCGTTCGGAGATGGCTCTGGTGCTGGTTCCCTTAAATCCATGATGGGTAAATTCCTCGAGTGCCGCATTGATAATACGGCGATGAGTATCCTCTTCATGCGCGGAATGTGGGATGTCCTTAAACACACAATCACCTCCCCACAACTGCATGTAAGTTGTCACTTGCGCAAGCATGCGCTTGCATTATACACATAGTTTCGCTTCTGTGCAATCCCCTATACATAAAAAAACCGGGATCGCTCCCGGCAATCTCTCTTCTACTTTTAAATGATGATTATACTGATTTCACTGTTGCCTGATTCAACGCTAATTTTTCATAAAGTTGTTGCGCGAGTGAGTCAAATGCCACGGCCTGCACGGAACCTTCTTCAAAAATTCCTGTTGGCCTCTCGGGCGCTTCTGCCACTGGAATCTGAGCCAAAAGGTCCGTTTTCAGCACTTTCGCAACCGTTGATCCTCCGCCTTTTCCAAAAATAAAGTGCCTTTCATTACAGTGATCACAAATAAAGTAGGCCATATTCTCAATAACACCAATGATCTCGTGCTTGACTTGCTGCGCCATTACTCCCGCACGAACTGCCACATGTGCCGCATTAGTTTGCGGTGTCGTCACGATCAATTCTTTACTTTTTGGCAATGTGCTATGAACGTCTAGCGCCATATCTCCTGTTCCTGGTGGCAAATCGAGCAACATCACATCCAAGTCACCCCAGTGGACTTCCTGGAAGAAGTTTTTCAACATTTTCCCTAACATCGGTCCACGCCAGATCACAGGTCGGTTATTTGGTACAAAAAACTGCATGCTAACCAGTTTGATCCCATGAGTTTGCACTGGCATCACTAAATCCTGAACTACTGCTGGCTTCACATCGCTGACTCCAAAAATACCTGGCAACGAAAAACCGTAGATGTCAGCATCGATGACGCCGACACGTAATCCCCTTTTTGCCAGTGCCACCGCCAGATTGGCCGTAACGGTTGATTTACCTACTCCACCTTTACCGCTCGCGACAGCGATAAATTCAGTGCTGACATCAGGAGCCAGAAGCGGGGATTGAGAAGCTTCTTTGCCACGCAGTTTCGCCGCAAAACGCTCTCTCTCTTCATCCGACATGGTACCTATTGTCAACTCGATATCCGTCACTCCAGGCACTGCGAGGACAACTTCTTTTACCTGCTTCTCAATAATATTGTGAAGTGGGCATCCCTGAATCGTCAGCACCACTTCCACATGGACACGCGACCCGTGGATTTCCACTTTTCGCACCATTTCCATTTCTACGATGCTACGGTGAACATCTGGGTCTTCTACGACACGGAGCGCATCGAGTATCGCCTCTTTTGTGATTTTTGACACAAGCTATCCCTCCATGATCAATCGCGACATGGTTATTGTACCATGTTCTCGACATGCCGGAGCAACAAAAAGGCACTCCATACCCGGAGTGCCTGATGCATGCGCCATGTCCCCTGAAAATTAGCGTTTGGAGAACTGTGGTGCACGACGAGCGGCTTTTAGGCCGTATTTTTTCCGTTCCTTCATGCGTGCGTCTCGAGTGAGGAAACCTTCGCGCTTCAAAGCCGAACGCAATTCTGGATCGACTTTAAGCAATGCTCTGGCAATACCGTGCCGGATCGCTCCCGCTTGTCCAGAGAATCCACCTCCACGCACATTGGCGAGTACGTTGTAATTGGAAAGTGTATTGGTCACCATGAGCGGTTGCTTCACAATCAACTTTAAGGTTTCCAAGCCAAAGTACTCATCCATAGACCGCTGATTAATCTCAACATGGCCATCACCAGGCACCAACCGAACGCGTGCGACGGATGTTTTTCTTCTGCCTGTTCCGATATATTGCACTTGCGCCAACCCTTAAACCTCCTTTACCAATCCCAATTATTGCACAGGCCAAACTTCTGGCTTTTGTGCAGCATGTGGGTGTTCAGATCCTGCATAAACCTTCAACTTACGATACTGATCATCGCCAAGCCGGTTATGCGGCAGCATACCTCGAACTGCTTTTTCCATGACGCGTTCAGGATGCCTTTTCAACATATCCGCTGCTTTAACAGCTTTCAATCCACCTGGATAACCTGAATGGCGGTAGTAAAATTTCTTCTCTAACTTATTTCCCGTAAATACTACCTTCTCCGCATTGATCACAATGACAAAGTCACCGGTATCCACATGAGGCGTAAACTCCGGTTTGTGCTTGCCGCGCAAAATCGTCGCGATTTCCGTAGCAAGACGCCCTACACGTTTGCCAGCCGCATCGACGATATACCATTTACGCTCTACGGTTTCTGGCTTCGCCATGTACGTAGTCCGCATGGCTTTCCCTCCTAAAATAACGAATAAGCACTAATCTTTACTTTAACTCTTCTGATTGTAAACCGTCAAGACCATCGCTTTTGGTACTCAATATGACATAAAGTCAACCCATGAGCAGGTGCGGTAGGACCTGCCTTTTGTCGATCTTTTGCCTCCAGAATGGCAGGAATCGCATCGACAGCCATCTTTCCAGTGCCGATCGCGACGAGGGTCCCCACGATATTTCGAACCATATGATGCAAAAAACCGTTTCCTGTCACATCAATGTACATGAGATCATCGGCCTGTCGTTGACACGATATTTGATAAATGGTGCGCACTTTGTTCTCCTGCTGTGCACGTGCAGTACAGAAACTGGTGAAATCATGGGTGCCCAGTAATTGATCAGCTGCTGTTTGCATCTTCTCATCGTCAACCGGATAGGCTACGTGATAAGCGTACCTTCGCCGAAAAACATCTGGTACTTCCCCAAAATCAAGCACATAACGGTATGTCTTCCACAGCGCATCGAAGCGCACATGATGATGCTCGGACACTTTTTCCACTTTGGTCACCACAATGTCGGGTGGCAATGTGCCTTTTGAGAAAAGTAAAAGTCGCTCTGGTGGAATCGGAACTTTTACCGCATCAAATTGCACTGCCTGAGCTTTTGCATGAACACCGGCATCTGTTCTGCTGGCACCGGTCACTTCTACTGCTTGACCTGCTACGCCGGAAAGCCACGTCTCCAAAACACCTTGAACCGTCCTCAACCCTGGTTGCCGCTGAAACCCGTGAAAATCAGTACCGTCATATGCCAAGGTCAACTTGACATTGAAGACTTCCATTGCTGTACCTTATTCCACCAGTTCGATATACACCATTTCTGCTGCATCTCCGCGCCTTGGCCCAAGTTTGAGAATCCGGGTATATCCACCCTGACGTTCTTTATAACGGGGTCCAAGTTCGCTAAACAGATATTGCAGCACATTCTTGCTGTCTTCGCCATCTACCTGTTCTTTTAACACGTAGCGGGCAGCAAGACGGCGAGAGTGCAGATCATCGCGCTTTGCAAGGGTGATCATTTTATCCGCAAGCTTGCGCAGTTCTTTTGCTTTGGCTTCCGTGGTGCGGATGCGCCCATACATGAACAGGTCTGTGACCAGGCTGCGCATCAACGCCTCACGGTTCCCGGTACGCCGGTTCAATTTACGGTATCCAAGTGCCACTTGCGCTTACCTCCTAATCGCCAATTCTCGAACTATTCTTCCTGACGAAGTCCTAGTCCCAAACGTTCGAGTTTCTCAATCACTTCTTCAAGAGACTTCCGTCCCAAATTGCGAACCTTCATCATTTCTTCTTCCGTCTTGGAGCAAAGTTCCTGTACAGAGTTAATTCCCGCACGCTTCAGACAATTGTACGATCTCACCGAAAGGTCCAACTCTTCGATGGTCATGTCCAGTGCCTTGTCTTTCTTCTCTTCACTCTTCTCCACCAATACTTCCCGCTCATGCGGATGATTGGTAAGACCGATGAAAAGCTCAAGCTGTTGAGACAAGATAGAAGCTGCAAGGCTGATCGCCTCATCAGGCAAATAGGTTCCGTCAGTCCAAACTTCCAATATCAGTTTGTCATAGTCCGTCACCTGACCGACACGAGTGTTTTCCACTTGAAAATTCACCCTGTAAATCGGCGAAAAAATAGAGTCTATCGGTAACACACCGATTTCCTGCTCTTCATCCTTATTCAGATGGGCGGGCACATATCCTGTCCCTGTCTTCGCAGTAATTTCCGCATAAATATGCGCATTATCTGCAAGCGTAGCAATATGGAGCTCAGGGTTTAATATTTCGACGTCCGAATCGGCCCGAATGTCACCAGCGCGGATTTCACCTTCGCCGTCTGTTTCGATGACCAGTTTCTTGATTTCATCGGAGTGAATTTTTAATGCCAGCCTTTTCAAATTAAGGATAAACTCTGTGGTGTCTTCGACCACTCCCGGTATGGTGGAAAACTCGTGCAAAACGCCTTCGATTTTGACAGAAGTCGCTGCAGCGCCAGGAAGCGATGACAATAGCACTCTCCTGAGGGAATTGCCAAGTGTTGTACCATACCCACGTTCCAGCGGTTCAACAATAAATCGGCCGTATTTCCCATCCTCGCTGATCGCATCGGTTTCTATGCGCGGCCTTTCCAGTTCGATCATCCACACAACCCTCCCTTAGGGCAACGCCAGTCTCTTTTGGGGATCTTGTCATGAAGCGAACATGGCGAACCTCACACA
>JAJZAS010000146.1 GCA_021799325.1 Bacillota bacterium
TAAATTCTAAAATTCCACTTCACGTTTTTCCTAAAGATTTTCGTTGGGGTACTGCTACTGCTGCTTATCAAATTGAAGGGGCGTATAACGAAGACGGCCGTGGTCCATCTATTTGGGATATCTTTGCAGAAACGCCGGGCAAGGTATTAAACGGAGATACCGGCAAAGTGGCAGTGGATCACTATCATCGTTTCAAGGATGACATTCGGATGATGCAGGAACTGGGTATTCATCATTATCGGTTATCGCTAGCGTGGCCGCGTTTATTTCCGGAGGGGAAAGGTACATTGAACGAAAAAGGGGCTGATTTTTACCATCGCCTCATCGACGAACTTTTGAATCATGATATCCAACCTGCCGTGACCCTTTATCATTGGGACTTGCCACAAGCGCTGCAGGAAGCGGGCGGTTGGCAAAACCGGGATACAGCGTATTACTTTCAAGCTTTTGCGGAATCGGCATTTAAGCTGTTCGGGGATCGAGTGAAATCGTGGATCACGCATAATGAACCTTGGTGCAGTGCTTATCTCGGGCATTTTACAGGAATTCATGCGCCAGGCATTCAAGATTCCCAGGCAGCACTTAAAGCAGCACATCACATCCTCTACTCTCATGGATTGGCGGTGGAAGCAGGTCGTCAACTGATCCCTGACGCAAGTATCGGTATTACATTAAATCTCAATCCTATTTATCCGGAAACACCTGGGTCCAAGGATGAGATGTCTGTCAACCTGCACGATGTGGTGGCGAATCGTTGGTTTTTAGATCCTGTTTTTAAGGGCAAATATCCGGTGGAATTGGCACAGATATTTGGCGATTTGCCTGAAGAAATAAAGGAAGAAGACTTGAAGACGATCAGTCAACCGATTGATTTTTTGGGCGTGAACTATTATTCCTACGCTGTGATTCGTTTTGACGAGTCGGAAAAGGTGATGCTTGGAAGACATGTTACGCCGACTGACCGGATTACTGATATGGGCTGGCCGGTCAATGCCAAGGGACTTCGTGATCTGCTGGTACGGTTACAACAGGACTATCATCCTAAAGCCATTATGGTAACAGAAAATGGCGCTGCTTATCCGGATGTGGTGGAGAACGGTAAGGTTCTTGATGAAGAAAGAATAGACTACGTATCGGAGCACATTGAAGCGATTGGTGAATCCATCCAACACGGAGTAAATGTAAAAGGCTACTATCTATGGTCATTTATGGATAATTATGAATGGCAGTTTGGTTATTCCAAGCGCTTTGGGATTGTTTATGTTGATTATCGCACATTGGCTCGTATCCCAAAGGAAAGTGCACATTGGTATACCCATCTGATACATGATTTTGAGGACATTAATAAACAGTGAAATTAACCAAAGAAGTATGGGCGTTTATTGTTTTTAACAATGTCATGGCTACCATTTTCAGCTATACCAGTATTTTTGTGAATTTGTTTATATGGGGCAATGGGCACAATCTTGAAGGGGTCACGGTTTATAACCTCATTTCTTACATTGCCCTTTTTTTGTCCTACATGATTGGTTCCCGCTATCTTCATACGTATAGCGGGAAATTTGTCATGACGCTTAGTGCTGTATTTACAGTGGCGACCTTTGTATTGTTATTTTATGACAATACGCAAAATCAGGGGTTGATGATTCCTGGAGTCGCGACCATGTCTGGTATGACATCAGGTCTTTTTTGGGCAGGGAACAATTCCGCGCTGTATTTTTTCTTAAAGCCAGAGGATTACACCAACTATTACTCGATGAACACCATGATCTCGCAAACAGTGACTATCCTGGTGCCGTTACTTTCCTCCGCGATTGTGTATCTGGTTTCTTATCGGTATTCTTTTTTATTCATGCTGATGTTAGTGGTTGTTGCCTTTGTATTCGCGAGGAAATTGCCCGACTACGCCGCAACAGAGCCGTTATTCCGGGATTTTCGCATTAAAACAGTCTTCACAAAACCAGGCACCAAATGGTTAGTTCCGATCACCTTATCGAGTGGAACCTATGCGCAATTTCAAAATTTCTTTTCCATGATCTATATTTTCTCTATTTCGAACAATGTGGTGTTTGTCGCGTTGATGAATGTAGGGTTCACTATTATGATGTTATTCGGGCTTTTCATTTATAAACGAACGGGTTGGAATGATCTGTACTGGTTAATGATTGGCATTGGACTTCTCCTAGTGAGTTACAGCGTGGCTTTTACCCATCAGACATTTTTGGTGATATTCCTGCTCCTGTTAATGAAAATGGGGAATCTGTTTTTCAATGTGTCAAACGGCAAACAAACCTATCGAATTCAGGTACAGGATGAACCTGTTATGCGAATAAAAATAGGCATGTGGCTTGAAGTTCCGCTCGTTATTGCTAGGTCTTCCGTGCTATTGATCGTACTTATTCTGTTCCATTATCACCTAAACCCCATGGTAGTTTTGATCCCTCTCTCCACCATTGCCATTTTTGCCATCCCGGCACTACAAAAAAAGGCGGTTGAAAAAATTAATTCTCATGTCGCGACTGAATTCACAGAATAATTGCTAGATAAAAAAGGAATTCACTGCAAGCTAGAGAAATCTATGCATCATCAAGGGAGTGGATTGCTTTGAGATATTCCATTCAGGGAATGATCGACAAAACCAAAAAGCAGCTATTGGTTGAGGATGGTAAAATTGTAGACATCGGTGAATTTGGGAAAGGATCGTTAACCGGTGCTCGTTTGATAGAGACAAATGGCTCGATCCTGCCTGGATTTGTAGACGTACATGTGCATGGTGGAGGCGGCGCTGATACGATGGATGCTTCTGAGGAGGCATTTGAGCAAATTGCCACGACACATGCACAACATGGGACAACGGCGCTGCTATTGACGACGATCACGGAGAGTGAGGAGGCGATTGAAAAAACGCTTTCCGCTTTCGATCCCTACAGAAAACGGAACGGAGCAGAAATCATCGGGTTTCATCTGGAGGGGCCATTTATTCATCCCGGGAAACCCGGGGCACAGCCGAAGGAATATATTCAACCGCCGAATGTCGATTTGCTTAGAAAATGGATGGCAATTTCTCAAGGGACCATTCGCTATATGACTGTAGCGCCCGATGTGCAAGGCGCTGAAGCGTTAGTTCGTGAAGCGAAGCGGATGGGAGTGGTGGTTTCAGCAGGCCATACGTTCACTTCGTATGAACAAGCGCTCACTTCTTTTGATTGGGGCATTCAAAGTGTCACCCATCTATACAACGCCATGACAGGACTGCATCATCGCCACCCCGGGCTCGTCGGTGCGGCGTTCGACCGGGAGGAGGTGTATACAGAAATGATCGCGGATAACATTCACGTCCATCAAGCGGCGATGAAAGTTGCGATGCGTATCAAGGGTATCGATAGAATGATGCTGATTACGGATGCCATCAGTGCCGCATGTATGGCGGAAGGGGGCACCTATTCACTAGGTGGTCATCCTGTTACAGTGAAAGATGGGGCTGTTCGCTTAATGGATGGGACGATTGCTGGCAGTGTTCTCACCATTGATCAGGCAGTCAGAAATCTGATTGCGGCAAGCATCATCAGGGTGGAAGACGTCTCTTTCATCACCTCGCTTAATCAATCCCGGCTTCTGGGGTTACCTTTTGGTCGCATCGAGATTGGTGCGCCAGCAAATATCATTGCGATGGATGAACACTTGAATGTGACGCACACGTTTGTTAGAGGTAATTTGGTTTATCAGCAATAAAAAAGGAGATGGTGCAGATGAATGTGGGATTACAGCTATATACATTAAGGAAAATGGCAGCGGATAACTTTGTGGATATGCTTCAGAAAGTCGCCAATATCGGTTATCAAGGCGTCGAATTTGCAGGGTACGGTGGGCTTTCTATTAATGAGTTAAAGCATGTACTAAATGAATTGGGCTTGCAAGCTGTGTCTGCGCATATTTCTCTAGAGGAGCTTTTAAAAGACGATGCACCGCTTGAAGATGCGCTAAGTTTGGGGCTTTCCTACGTGATCTGCCCATGGTTGCCTAAAATGAAAAGGCAACACATTGATGATTATCGAGCAATTGCTAAAAAATTGAAAATGGTAGCAGAAAAATACGCCAGGCATGGTCTTGTTGTTGGTTATCACAATCACGCCTTTGAATTTGAGTCGCAATCTGATGACGGTTCTTCCGGATTAGAGATCATTTTGAACGAAGCACCGAGCCTGCAAGCAGAACTTGATGTTTACTGGTTGGAATATGCGGGGAAATCAGCCGTTGATTACATCACCCGTTATGCCGGACGGTGTGAGGTGATTCATATCAAGGACATGGCGGATGACGAAGACAAGTCTTTTGCCGAAGTCGGCGCAGGCACCATGAATATCCCCGCCATCATCGAAGCCGCGAATCATAGCGGAACGAAATGGATGTTTGTGGAACAGGATGTGTGCAAGAAGGACCCGCTGCAAAGTGTGACGGAAAGCTTTGACTATTTACTCCGACTGGGAGTAGTGGGCGGTGAAAATTTTTGAACTCATTTGATTTAAGAGGCAAAACCGCTGTGGTGATTGGAGGCAATGGTGTCCTTGGAGCAGCCATGTGTGAAGGGTTGGCTACTCACGGCGCAAGTGTGGTCATTGTGGGAAGAAATGAAGAGAAAGGAGTGGGGGTGAAAGATCGTATATCCTCTATGGGCGGGGAAGCATTGTTTTTGCAGGCAGACGCGACTTCGAAAGACATGATCACAGGGGTGTTGGAAAATACGATTGCTTGGAAAAGTCACGTCGATATTCTTGTGAACGCCGCAGGGATCAACAGCAATACCCCTTTTTTTGACATACAGATGGAGGAATTTGACCGGATTGTCGATGTCAATCTGAAAAGCGTGGTGATTGCCTGTC
>JAJZAS010000147.1 GCA_021799325.1 Bacillota bacterium
AATGTTTTACGGTCGCTCATTTCCTCACCTTTATTTTTATCATCATTTGTTCATTATAACATGGAACAATGAAACGGAAAGAAATAAATGACTTTAACGTAAGATAGTGATATAATGTTTCATGCTCAAAAAACCATTTTTTTATAAGATAGGAAGGAGTGCAACACAGTGCCTCGAACTAACGCCATCAACAAAAGTGCGCTTCATCACAATGACCATTACAAATGGATTGCACTTACCAACACCACACTCGGTGTTTTGATGGCATCCATTAACGGAACCATCCTGATTATTGCGCTTCCTGCGATTTTTGCAGGCATTCACGTGAATCCACTCAACCAAGGACAGTCTAGCCTGTTGCTTTGGGTGTTGCTTGGCTTTAACGTGGCTACCACCATTTTTCTTGTTGCCTTTGGAAGAATCTCTGACACCTACGGAAGAGTCAAACTATACAATCTGGGATTCGCCATTTTTACGCTTGGCTCTATTTTGCTATTCATCACGCCGAGCCAGGGAATCGCAGGCGAATGGGAACTGATCATCTTCCGATTTATTCAAGGCATTGGCGGCGCTTTCCTATTTTCCAACAGTACCGCTATACTTACCGATGCATTTCCTGCCAATCAAAGAGGATTTGCACTGGGCTTGAACCAAATTGCTTCTGTCGGCGGCTCCGTGATTGGACTCGTCGTTGGCGGTCTGCTTGCAGTGGTCAACTGGCGACTCATCTTCCTGGTCAGTGTTCCGGTGGGACTGATAGGCACGATTTGGGGCTACATTTCACTGAAGGAAATGGCCAAGACCAGGGATTCGAAACACCTCGATTTTTTTGGCAATATCACCTTTGCGTTAGGGCTACTTGCGATTTTGATCGGGCTCACGTACGGAATTTTGCCATATGGGAAATCCCCAATGGGATGGAGCAACCCGTGGATCATCACCGCTCTTGTCGTTGGTGTCGTGCTGCTCCTTGCTTTCATTCAAATTGAACGCATGGTCAGGGATCCTATGTTCCACTTGGATTTATTTAAAAATCAGGCATTTTCGCTCGGCAATCTCAGCGGTCTTCTGTCTTCCATCGCCCGCGGCGGACTTCAGTTTATGCTGATCATCTGGTTGCAAGGGATTTGGCTTCCACTTCACGGTGTTTCCTACGCCAATACGCCACTCTTAGCTGGTGTGGCCACGCTTCCGCAAATGGTTGGCTTTTTATTAGCTGGACCGCTCAGCGGATGGATCTCTGACCGTCTTGGCGCCCGCTGGTTCGGCTTTGCAGGCATGATGGTGTCTGGCGTTGGCTTCTTCCTGCTAAACACACTCCCCGCAGATTTTTCGTATATATGGTTTGCCATTTATGTGTTCATTATCGGTGCCGGCATGGGCATGTTCGCCTCTCCCAACACGAGTATGGTCATGAACGCAGTTCCGCCAAGATTTCGCGGTGTGGCATCCGGAATGAGAGCAACTTTTCTTAATGGTGGAATGATGATGAGCATGGGCATTTTCTTCAGCATCGTCATCACCAATCTTTCCGGGCACTTGCCATCGGCCATGTTGCAGGGACTGAGTCACTATCAACTCCCTCCGGCACTGGTCCACGGCATTTCCGGATTACCCCCGACTGCAGCGCTTTTTGCCGCGATGCTCGGCTATAATCCCATGGCGAGCCTGATCCCTGCTGCCGCCCTGCATGCACTACCCGCCAGTCAGGCGGCACAGATTGTTGGCAGAGAATTTTTCCCCAACCTGATTGCCGTTCCATTTATGCTGGCGTTGCGAGCCGTATTCATTTTTGCCCTCGTCATGTCAGTCATTGCTGCTTTTGCTTCTCTCTTCAGCGGAAAGAAATACATTTTTGATGAAGAGGCAAATTCATCTCCAAGTGACAATATCGCACCTCAAGAAGTGGCCGCCACAAGGCTCCACCCGAGAAAAAGCGAGTGAGTGTTACAAAAAAAGTCCTCATTCCGGCATGCCGGGTGAGGATTTTTTTTACAAGCGATTAGAATTTGCGATCATCTACCGCTTCCAACCACCGATTGACCGGGTCAAGTGTCGATGCGATCACACCATCTTCAAGTGGAGAGCGAAGTCCTGCAGCAGCAACTAGTTCACTGAAAGACTGACTGCCCCCCATTTTGCAGAGATTGACATAATCATTCCATGCCGATGCGTGATCTGCCTGTGCTTTTGCCCAGAATTGCAGCGCGCAGAGTTGTGCCAGCGTGTAGTCGATGTAATAGAATGGCGACGTGTAAATGTGCAATTGATGTTGCCAGTACCCGCCTTGCTCCAAATAGGCATTTCCACCATGATCGTCTATGCCCTGGTATTTACGCTCTATTTCACGCCAAGCCGCTTTACGTTCTGCCGGTGTCCATTCCGGATGCTCGTAGACCTCATGCTGAAACTCGTCGACAGATACGCCATAAGGAATAAAGGTCACCGCGCTCGCCAAATGCATGAATTTGTACTTGTCAGTTTCCTCTTCAAAAAAGAGATTCATCCATGGCCAGGTGAAAAACTCCATGCTCATGGAATGAATTTCTGCCGCGTCAAACGTTGGGAACATGTACTCCGGTACCGGAATCTTGCGGCTGGAGTAAGCTTGAAACGCGTGGCCCGCCTCATGCGTCAACACGCCAATATCACCTTCGGTACTGTTGAAATTGGAGAAGATGAACGGTGCTTCATACGCGCCGATGTATGTACAGTAGCCTCCGCCTGCTTTTCCCGGTTTGCTAACGAGGTCCATGAGTTCGTTATCCAGCATATAGGAAAAGAATTCATGGGTCTCTGCCGATAGTTCCTGATACATCTGCTTGCCATTTTCTACGATCCATTCCGATGAGCCATGCGGTTTTGGATTCCCACTAAGAAACTCAAATGGACGATCATAATAACTCAGCTTCTCTACGCCAATCCTCACCGCCTGGCGATCACGTAAACGCTTGGCCGCAGGCACGATATGCGCTTCGACTTGTTGACGAAATGCCTTCACCTTCACCGCGTCATAATCTGTCCGGTTCAAGCGCGCATACGCCAACTCGACAAAATTGACAAAGCCCAGCTTTTTCGCAATTCTTGTACGCGTTTTCACCAGGTCGTCGTAAATGCGATCAAGTTCCTGTCCGTTTTCTTCGTAGAACCCAAAGTACGCATCTGCCGCCCGTTTGCGCAAGTCGCGATCAGGAGATTGCATGAATGGGATCAGTTGGGGAAGCGTTCTTTCTTCGCCTTCAAACATGATTTTCGCGGATGCCGTCAACTTGGTGTATTCACTGGAAAGTTTGTTTTCCTGCTGGAGATCGCTCACCACTTCAGGGGAAAAAGTGCGAAGTGTGTTTTCTGCGGTACGAAAGAGTTGTGGCCCCCACTTCTCTTCTAGTTCCTTACGGTAGGGAGAATCCAGCATGGCCTGGTAATATTCCGTGACCAACCCCTGATAAAGCGGTTGTGTTTCATCCAGATAATCCTGCTCATTTTTGTAAAACTCATCGTTTGTATCGATGGTATGGCGAATCATCGCAATTTCCCTGGATGATTCCATTTTGCGCCGAAGCGAATCGACGGCCTCCATCACTTCATTTTGAGAAGCGAAACTGGAGGCCGCTTTGAAGTCTTCCAACAAGCGATGAAAGTCCTGGCGAAATGCGTCGATGTCAATTCGCTCATAGGGCATTTGACTGAATTTCATGTTGGTATCCCCTCTCTTTACAGATCACTCTCCTTAACAATACTATACTTTTTCATTTAAGCGTATGGCCTCTTTACAGCATGTTCTTCATCCGCTGATAGTCCTCTTCCGAGATTTCCCCTCTGGCAAAGCGTTGCGCCAAAATTTCCTTCGCATCTCGGTTCGATTCATAGTGATGGTAACGATGATTCATCCCGCGCTTCCACATCGTATAGACAAAGTAGATAATCGCCAACAATATCACCAGTTTGATGGCCATCCCAATAAGCCCTAGTCCTAGAATGCCAAACCCGATACCGCCAATCCCATGCATCATCCCGTAACCCATTTTTAAAGCACCTCCTCTTTCACTGCCATCATCGTAACGCTGGTTCCTGAAAATAGGTTGTGAAAAATCACCCGATTTTCGAATCGTTATTCTCCAATGCGTCGATAATTTCCCTGAAAATATAGCAGAGGTTCTCCACCGTCTCGCTCCATTTTTTCAACTAGCCCCAAAAAAAGCGTATGATCACCGCCATCGTAAGTGGCCCATAATTGGCAGGCTATACGTGCCAGTCCCTCACTCAGTACCGGGACATCGCCAAACCATTCGAAAACGAGTTCCGCTTCCACTTTTTCATCAGGCTTCCCCGCAAAATGATTCGAAACACCTTGCTGACTGTCATTCAAAATGGTGACGCCAAATCTCCCCACGTGCTCGACCATCTCATGTGCTCTTGCCCTTTTATCAATCGAAATCAAAATTAATGGCGGTTCAAGCGAGACAGAGGTAAAGGAATTGGCAGTCATACCGTGCACGGTGTCTGCTTCTGGAATGGTAACCACCGTTACCCCCGTTGTAAATTGCCCCATTACCCGGCGAAATTCTTTAGTATCCATGCTTGTACCCATCTCTCCCCATCCCGTATGCCTTCGTTGACTTACTCGGTCTCCTTCGACTCAGCAAAGTATTCCCTTCCCTTTAATTGTACCTCAGGAAGAAAGAACGTCCCAATAAAGCCCAGAATCGCGAACACTAGTCCCACTTCAAAAAGACGCCCCACACCTGCAGTCAATGATAATTTCACTGCATGCAACATGCTCTCGTACAGGCTGTGTCCCATTGCTCCA
>JAJZAS010000148.1 GCA_021799325.1 Bacillota bacterium
AAGGTTAACCCAGCCCACGCAAAACCAAATGCAATTTAGTGACATGCATATGGCAGGATCGAATAGCCTCATGCAATCCAGTTCCACAAGTGCCACGGGGACTGCCTCCCATTCTATCAACGCCACGGAGTCGGAAGCGGTGGTGTTTGGTAAATTTGCGGCGATTAGTACAGAGAACATTCAGTTGCTATCAGGAGTTGTTAGCAAGAAACAAGCGAATACCAAAGAACAGGTACAAAATTCTTTGCCTCAGATGGCGGATCGCATTAATTCACTGTCCATGCAGCGTTTTACCGTGAGGTGCCAATTGTATAATTCCAGTAATCAAGCGATTCAGGGGAAAGAATTGCTAGGGATGTTGTTTATCTTGAATCGCCCTGGACAACTGACGCCTAGCAAAGAGAGCGATTGGGAGTATTTTGTGAATGGCCCGAATCAGTTGATTCCTGCCCATCATGCAGTTACCTGGTCTTTCTCGCCCAACCCTGCACCGCCATACAAAACGCTTAACCACCGATATGTGCACATTGTGTGGTTGACTAATCAAAACATGACAGGTGCGCCTAGTTTTGTCATTCATCCTTTGCCAATACAATTAAAGAAGGATCGAATGATTGTATATAAAGAAGTATCTCCTCAGATTCAATTCCTGCGCATTCAAGCGACTGTTAAAAATCAGGGCACTACCCCGTTGCCATTATCGTCGTTACTCGGCATGCTGTTTTTTAAGACAGACGCTCATGCTTCGATCTTGTCTTCTGCTACCTACAAATACTTTGACGATGTGCTTCCACTTGGGAAGGTATACCAGTCCATTATGCCCGGTCAAACTGGACAAGTGCAGTTTGAAATTGTCGGGGTACCTGGAGTGGATATGACAAAATTGCCATTCACCTTGTTAGTGGTGAAACGCTCGGATATCGGCGCGTAGTTATGAATCGCCCTGGCTTGGTGGTATAATCTCACAGAGAGCGAGGGCTATTTTTTGTTAGTGAAAGACTTGGGTGAATTTGAACTGATAGACCGACTGCGACAAATTTTGCCACATGATGATTCGCGAACGATAGTGGGAATTGGTGATGATGCGGCGGTGCTCGAATATCATCGTCCGATCGTCGCTACTACAGACGCGATGGTGGAAAATGTTCACTTTCGGCCTGATTTGATTGATGATGTTTCTTTAGGGTATAAGGCTTTGACGTCATCACTTAGCGATGTGATCGCCATGGGGGCGAACCCGTACCATGCGCTCGTCACGCTGTTTTTGCCTGAAGCCACTAAGGTGGAGACGTGTGAATCCATCTACCAGGGGTTGAAGGAAGCGGGAGATGAGTTTGGGATCCGCATCGTGGGCGGCGATATCGTCAAATCTCCGCTGACACTTGCGATTTCTGTCACGGTGTTTGGCGAGTTGTTGGGAGAACGGCCATTGTTGCGCAGTGGTGCAGAACCTGGGGACCTGATTTTTGTCACGGGAGACCTAGGTGGTGCGGGAGCCTATTTGCATTATAAAAACCAATCGAATCCGGTATTTTTATCACCCGTGGACGAATGGGATTTGGCGATGCGCCATCGGCGTCCAAGGCCTCAGTTGGCCGCAGCAGAGGTACTGGCCAATCTGCCCGATTGTTCTTCTACCGATGATATCAGTGACGGGTTGGCTTCGGAGTTGCATGAAATTGCGGCTGCAAGTCAAGTGCGAATGATCATAGAGGCAGACAGGATCCCCACTCTGCCATCGCTTCGTCGTTATGCGCGAATGGTTGGCGCTGATCCGCTTGATTTTGCGCTATTTGGCGGGGAAGATTATCAAATAGTAGGCACAGTCAAATCGCGAGGAGCAGGAGAATTGCTCACGCGTCTCGAAGCGGTAGGGGTACGCGTGACGATGATTGGACGTGTGGAAGACGGAAACCCAGGGATCGATGTGATGCGTGAAGGTAGGCGGGAAACCCTGGAGCAAAGGGGATTTGACCATTTCCGGGGCTAGCATCGGGGGGATATCATGACAGAGTGGCCATTAGGTAACATTCATTTATTCACGCTTGATAGTGCCGATGCTACGTTGCAATTTGGGCGCATTGGCGGTGAGGTGGCGCGACCCGGCATTGTTTTTTGCTTAAATGGCGAACTTGGCGCAGGCAAGACGACTCTTGCCTCGGGAATTGCGCAGGGTCTGGGTCTTGATGCGGTCACGCAGAGCCCCACCTTTACACTAGTCGCAGAGTACTTAAATGGGCGCCTTCCCATGTATCATATGGATCTATACCGCCTGGCGGAGCAAGCGTCCCTGGAAATCGACCTTTTTGACGAGTATTTATATGGAGATGGCGTGTGCGTAGTGGAATGGGCGCAGTGGATTCAGGACTTTTTGCCAGACGTTCGTCTGGAACTGACCATACATAAGCTGGATAAGCCGGATGTCCGTGAAATACAGGTGATCTCCTATGGAAAATTAGCGATGGATGTGTTGAAAGAGTGGATCGATCGATGGTCATCCTGGCAATGGATACAGCAACAGACCAATTAAGTCTGGCGCTTGGCAAAGAAAGTGGAGAAGTGCGCGCATCTTGGACAAGTTCGGTGCCCAAAATGCATGCGACATTGTTTCATCCATTGTTGGATCAAATGCTGTCTGCCGTGAACTTGGGACTTCAGGATATCGGAGCTATCGTGGTGGGCGTGGGACCCGGTTCCTATACAGGGGTTCGCATTGCCGTGACGGCAGCCAAAGTTTTTTCTTATACGCTAAATATCCCAGTGATCACCGTGTCGTCACTGGAGGTGGCGGCCTATGCCGCAAGGGCGCACCGGGGATTGGTGGTTCCTGTCTGGGACGCACGAAGGCAGGCAGCCTACTGTGCGGTTTTTCGTTCAGAGCCAAGTATCAATGCATGGGAACGAATCTTGCCGGATGGGCGGAGGGAATTTTCCCAATTGGTGCAAGAGGTGCTTGAAGTCGCAAGAGGGGACGAAAAAGTGATGCTGCTAGGCAACGCTGCTTCCTCCATTGTGGATTTTTTTCATCAAAAAGGGGAAGACGGGAATGTTGGCGTATATGATGAGAGAACCCATATATCAGGGGAGTTGATTTTCCGGGTTGGATTGAGGACCATTCAGGAGCAGCCTGATTTGATCACGACTCAAGGCATGTGGGAGTCCGTTCATGACCTCGTTCCCAATTACGTGCAAATGGCAGAGGCACAGGCGCGACTTTTGCCTGATCGACAAGGGGGTTGAGCGGGTGGAGTCCATCGATTCAATGGACCAGGTTACGTTTCGACGCATGACGCTAAAAGACCTAGACCGCATCATGGCGATAGAAAAAGCTTCTTTTTCGGCGCCATGGTCGCGAAACGCATTTACGGGTGAGTTGTCAGACAACCATTTTGCCCGCTATCTTGTGATGCAGATGGGCAATGAAATCATTGGGTATGGTGGCATGTGGATAATCATTGATGAGGCGCATGTGACCAATATTGCCGTTTATCCCTTATATCGTGGCAGAAAACTCGGAGAGCGATTGCTGCGCTTTATGATGGCAGTGGCGTATACCGAAGGGGCGCGCAGAATGACGCTGGAAGTGAGGGTATCCAACTTTCAAGCGAAAAATTTGTACCTGAAGCTGGGATTTGTGGAAGCAGGACTTCGCAAGGGATATTACACCGACAATAAAGAGGACGCCATCATCATGTGGGCGGACATTCCCGAACCAGAGGATGAAGATCATGCGGTATGACGAATTGGCGAGAGAGAAGTATGCCCGCGATGCGAAGTCCGGTAATCCGGTGCATATCCTAGCTATTGAATCGAGTTGTGACGAGACGGCAGCCGCCATCGTCAAGGATGGCAAACAGGTGGTGAGTTCTGTCGTGGCATCGCAGATTGACACACATCAGCAGTTTGGCGGAGTAGTGCCTGAGGTGGCTTCGAGGGCGCACGTCGAAGTGATCACTCGGGTAGTAGATCAGGCGCTACAGGAAGCGAAGATGAAGTTGGATGACCTCCAGGCCATCGCCGTAACGTACGCGCCGGGACTGATTGGCGCGCTTTTTGTTGGCGTGACAGCAGCGAAGACGCTTGCGCAGGTGGCAGGGCTGCCGCTGATTGGTGTGCACCACCTCGCAGGGCACATGTATGCCTCCGCCATCTCGGAAGGCGTGGCCCCCCCTTTTCTAGCGCTGATTGTCTCTGGCGGTCATACGGAATTGGTACAGGTGGACGAGGACGGCACGATGCATCGCCTAGGGAAAACAAGGGACGATGCGGCCGGTGAAGCTTTTGACAAAATCGCGCGGGCACTAGAACTCGGGTATCCGGGCGGACCTGCGATACAAAAAGCGGCCCTACATGGGGACCCCTCCGCGATGGTATTTCCCCGCGCCAAGCTGCCAGAAGGCAGTCTGGATTTTAGCTTCAGCGGATTAAAATCGAGCGTCATGCTGTATTTGGATCGGAGGAAAAAATCAGGCGATCCGATTGCCGTGGAGAACGTTGCGGCCAGCTTTCAATCTGCCGTGGTGGAAGCACTAGTGGAAAAAGCGGAACTTGCGCTGCGGGAGACAAGCATGCATACCTTAGTGCTTGCAGGCGGTGTGGCAGCCAATGCGCTGCTGCGCCGCCGCATTCAAGAGGTGTGCGAGCCGATTGGCGTTCAGGTGGCGATCCCACCTCTTTGGTTATGCACAGATAATGCAGCGATGATCGGAGCGGCGGCTTATCCACGCTACCTACGCGGAAAACTCGCCGACCTCTCGTTGACCGCGCTTGCCAACTTGACGCTTGAAGCGT
>JAJZAS010000149.1 GCA_021799325.1 Bacillota bacterium
CGGGTTGTTTCGTATCTTGCTTTGCTGAAGAGATTCCTGCCATCCCCAATGTGGCCACCACAGTGGTAGATAAGACGGTAATGCCTGTCAATGTTAATTTGCCAGATTTCAAAATCACGACCCCCTAAAGTTTTTAATTAGTGAAATCCAGTATCATTGCAACGCGATTTCCCGCGACACCACCCTAACCCTCGCAACACCTCCTTACTATCCATCGTATTTTTCCGAGCAACGTGGTCTCGTGACCACATTGTTGAAAAAAAACAACAAAACCTAATTTTCAAGATCATTCCGCTCCGAAGCAGATAAAGCCAGATGCGTGGGTAAGGCACTCGCCAACAATACCTCAATCCCTGCTTTTCGCACCTGTTCCACTTCTTCCGAACCACCAAAATCATCAGTCACGATCGCATGGACTGCACTCAGATGGCTGATGTGTGCAAGTGCCTTGATGCCCCATTTGGTATGGTCAAAAACCAGCACTACCTTGTCGGTATTCTCCATCAGAATGCGGTAGATCGCCGCCTCTGCAATATTTGGTGTGCTCACACCAAATTCAAGATCAATACCGTGAACTCCCATAAAAAGAACGTTCGTATGCAAGTGCTTGGCAGTATACTCTGCAAATGGTCCCACCAGCGCATCGGATGGCGTTCTGAAGTTGCCACCAGTGAGAATGATGTCGGACCAGCCATTGTTGTTTAGTTCCAGCGCAATATTGGTAGAATTTGTGACAAACGACAAATTAGAAATATTGCGCATCCGCTTGGCGATCGCCCAAGTCGTAGTGCCTGCTGTAAATGCGATCGTCATATTCGGTTCTACCAGTTCGAGCGCTTTCGCAGCGATGAGTTGCTTTTCCTGTTGTTGCATCAGGAGTTTGACCTTATAAGCAGGTTCTTTCGTGCTACCTGTGGGGATCTCTACCCCTCCCAGGACCAGAGACACAAGCCCCTTTCTCGAAAGCGCTTGCACATCGCGACGAACCGTCATTTCCGAAACATCCAGCAATCCTGACAGCGTCTCATAAGTGATAAATTGCCTTTTTACAAGTTCCGCTAGTATCAATTCCTGACGATGTTTGGGATGCATCTTGAACCTCCTGATTTAATTGCAATGTAACCTAAATTGAACAAAAAGTCTATATGAATTTTCTGTTTTTCACAAAAAAAAATGAAATATTGATAAATTAGTGTGAATGAGATTATGATAACAAATAATACGATTTTCCTATGTTTATTTAGGAGTGAACTCCATTGACAGAGCTGCGCTATAACCCATTGTTGAAGGACTGGACCATGGTCGCATCGAACAGGCAGGCAAGACCGCAAATGCCTGCGGATTATTGCCCATTTTGCCCAGGATCCGGCAAAGTGCCTGACCACTATGACGTATTTGCCTATGACAATGATTTTCCTGCCCTTTCACCGAATCCACCAGCACCAGATGTGAAAAGCACTGAACTCTATCCTGTCAAACCCGCTTACGGCAAGTGTGAAGTGATCCTCTACTCGTCTGATCATCACACCGCGCTGCCGAAGCTTTCCGTGCCACACATCCGCAAATTGATCGACCTATGGGAAGAACGGTTTATCGCACTAAGCCATGATCAAAATCACAAATACGTGTTACTTTTTGAAAATCGCGGAGCGGAAGTGGGTGTCACCATGCCACACCCCCATGGCCAAATCTATGCATATCCCTATATCCCGCAAAAAATCCGGATAGAGCTCGAAGCTTCCAAAGAACACCACGAACACACCGGGCACTGCCTGATCTGCGACATCTCACAGGAAGAAATAGCGTTCAAAGAGAGGGTAGTCAACGAAACATCGCATTTTATTGCCTACATCCCTTTTTTCACCGATTATCCGTTTGGCGTCATGATCGCCAGCAAACAGCATCGGCCAGCCATCACTGATTTGACGGAGGAGGAAAAAACCGACCTGTCCCTCATGCTTAAACGCGTGGTGGCAGGCATGGATGCGCTTTATTTGCGTGAATTCCCTTACATGATGGTCGTTCATCAAGCACCGGTCCATTCGGAATCTGTCGATGATTACTATCACTTTCACATTGAATTCTATCCTCCGCTACGGGACGAACAGAAAATCAAATACCTTGCCTCATCGGAAACGGGAGCATGGGCGCCGTGCAATCCGACTGCAGTAGAGGACACTTCGGTAATGCTGCGCGAAGCAATTGAGCGAGCGGCAAGATCGGAGGAAGAAAGTCATGCCTGATTTTAAAAAAGTCTGGGAAGATTTCCTCACTTATTCTCCTGGGAGCACAGCGGATGTTCGCGTGTTTTTTGCGCCAGGTCGCGTCAATCTGATTGGCGAACACATTGATTACAACGGGGGGCTGGTGATGCCCGCCGCGCTGACCATCGGAACCTGGCTTTTTCTCAGGAAGCGATCGGATGGCACCAGTCGATTCGCATCGCAGGCTTTTCCCAGTGTATCGACCACCCACGTCTCTGCGATCAAAAAAGGGACTCAAGGCGATTTTTCCGATTACATGAAAGGAATTTATCATGCGTTTGCCCATCATGGAAGTAAGCACTCCCCGGCTGCTGATTTTTACTTTGTCAGCAATCTCCCCAATCAGGCGGGGCTCTCGAGTTCTGCTGCGGTGGAATTGGCGACCGCGTACGCGTTGAATACATTGGGTCACTTGGGTTATTCCACGCTGGATCTAGTTCGCCTTTCGCAGGAAGCGGAAAATGAATTTGTCGGCGTCAATTGCGGAATCATGGATCAATTCGCGGTAGGAATGGGGAAAGCCAGCCACGCCATGCTCCTGAATACATCCAACCTGGACTATGAATACATCCCCGCTGAAATGGGCCAATACCGTCTAGTCATCACGAATACCAACAAAAAGCGCCAGCTGTCCGACTCCAAGTACAACGAGAGGCGCCAGGAATGCGAAACGGCACTGAGTAAATTGCAAGTACATTTTCCTTCTATGATCCACTTGGTCGAAAATGGCGAAGTCGCGACCAAGCTGGATCACTACCTGAATGACGAAGTACTCATTCGAAGGACTCGCCACGTGATGACGGAAAACAAGCGAGTGATGGATGCGACAAGCGCGCTGAAAAATAGGAAGATGGTGGATTTCGGCAAGTTGCTCAACGCCTCACACGAGTCCCTAAGGGACGATTACGAAGTCACGGGCAAGGAACTCGATGCGCTGGTGGAAGCACAGTGGCACGCACCTGGTTGTATTGGTGCGCGGATGACTGGTGCTGGATTTGGCGGCTGCACAGTGGGATTGGTGCACGAGGATGCGGTTGCTGATTTTCAAGCGCAGGTGGAGCAGGAATATCGGCAGGCTACAGGGCTCACTCCCTCTTTTTACGTAAGCGATATAGGAGAAGGCGTCCGAGAAGTGACAAAGGAGGTACACCTGTGATGAATCACCTGCAAAAAATTCGCGACTGGATGGAGAAAACAGGCTATGAAGCGGTACTTTTGCGCACGCGTGCGAATTTTGCCTGGGTGACAGGTGGTGGCCAAAATCACATCCTGCTTAGCACTCCACAAGGCGTGGCAGATCTGATCATTTTCCCTGAGCGGGTGGTATGCGTCACCTCGGAGATGGAAGTGCGGCGGATTGCTGAAGAAGAGTTGACAGGTAGGGATATGGACTTTGTCACCATCAAGTGGACGGAAAATGCCGATCATGCGATTGCAAAGCTGATTAACGGCAAAAAGGTCGGCAGCGACTTGCCATTTCCCGGCGCAGAGGATATCAGTTCCGCCTTGGTGACGATGCGATGCGTGTTAGACGCAAACCAAATCTCACAGTATCGGGAAGTCGGAAGAATCACGGTGGAAGCACTGGAAAATGTGGCAAAAAAGCTGGTTCCCGGCATGACGGAACACGAGATTGCCGCGCTTTTGCATCTAGAGGTCGGTGCTCACGGCGCCAGAGCCATTGTGGCGCTAGTATCGACAGATGAGCGCATTTATCGGTTCCGCCATCCTATCCCTACAGGAAAAGTGTTGAAGCAGCACGCCATGCTGGTGGTCTGCGCGGAAAAGTACGGCCTCGTCGGCAACGCCACTCGATTTGTGCATTTTGGGAAGCCATCTGACGAATTGCGAGAGAATGTCGAAAAATGCGCCTATATTGATGCCCACATGCAAGCGATGACACAACCGGGCCACACGCTCAGCGACGTGTTCAACGAAGCCATCCGCGTGTATGAATCGCTCGGATTCCCGGATGAGTGGCGATACCTGCACCTTGGTGGACTCACAGGCTACGCCTCGCGGGAGATTTTTGCCACGCCAGACCGACATGAGCGAATGGAGCTGAATCAGGCATTTGCGTGGAATCCTGCGCTACCTGGCGCTAAATCCGAGGACACCCTCCTCGTGACAGAAGATGCCCCCGAAATCCTGACGCGATCGATCGATTGGCCAATCATCACGATACAAGTGGAGGGGCGCCGCTATGACCGCCCCGGACTACTCATCATCGATTAACCCATTGCTCCCATGCCCATACCGTTATTGACATTTCCATATAAATGCATTTGGCTGGCGATATTGGCGGCAGCCACCACAGCGATCGCTTCATCGCTCAGGTTCATGCTGGCAGAGGGATTAAATGCCCCATTTTGAAGCGGAATGACGCCTAAATTGACGGCCAGCGCCGCGGCTGCATAG
>JAJZAS010000150.1 GCA_021799325.1 Bacillota bacterium
TTAACTCTTCTAAAAAAGTATCTTGTGAAGGGGCAGCAGCAAAAATAATTCTCACCGATTCCTGCTTTACAAGAAGTTGGTTGATCCTTTTCGCGACATCTTTAGCAGATGCGCGTCCCATTTGAATTCTGTCCATATGCGTGGAAACAAGCAGTTTGTCTTTCTTAAAATTCATGCCCATCCACCTCGTTTTCAAAATGAAGAATGACCGCTTTAGCCATTCCCAGCGCAGAAGCGTGTTTTAAAGATTCGAATACAAACGATGTGGCGCGCAATGGATGAGACAATGCATACATTCTCAGTGCATCTTTTAATGAAATTTGAAAATCTTCATCATTATGATAACTACAATCGATCACCATATATTGGGGATTAAAAAGATTGACTACCCCTGCCAGCGCATATCCTAAATACGTTCCTACCTCTACCATCGTTTTTTTCCACGCTTGACGGATGGGAGAAGGTCCGCGTCGAATTTCATCAAAAGAAATATCGGCAATCGTCAGATCCGGTACTTTTTTTTGAACACTTTTTACGATGGCAGGAAGGCTCACTAGCGTCTCCAGACACCCGCGCTTGCCACACCCGCAAAGAGGTCCTTTCGGGTCCACTGAAATATGACCAATCTCCCCAGCTGTCCCACTCGCACCCTGAATAATTTCTGCACCCATGACCATTGCACCGCCAACCCCTTCATCGATACGAAGGTAAAACGTACTATTGGCCTCTTCTGGCACTACGTTTACAGGGGAAAATGCCGCCGCTTTCACTCGATTGAACACTTGTACAGGAACATCGCCAAGCGTTTGCCGGAGAATATCCGCAACGGGAACATTGTTCCACCCAAGGTGAGTAGAGGAATGCACATAACCTTGATCCGGGTCTACTAATCCAGGAATGGCAATACCAACTCCCAATACTCCTGAATTCTTTTTGCGAATTCTTATACAGTGTTCTGCCACCGCCTGCAAACATAAAGTGGCATCCCTAGCATTCAAATTTACCTCTTCCCAATCCAATACAGTTCCTGCATAATCAGTGACCAATATTTCATACGAAGCGTCACGAATAAGCACTCCGATTGCTTGGTATTTATTCGGAACCAACGATACTTCAATCCGCGGTCTGCCCACACTGCTCTGTTCTATTCCTGTTTCCGTCACGATACCTTGCTTTAGGAATTGCTCTATAATCAACGAAATCGTATTTTTGCCCAGCCCCAACTCATCCACCAGTTGCTGACGAGTACTAAACCGATGAAGTCGAAGATAGGAAAGCACGCGTTTTTCGTTTCGCACACGGAGAATCGATGTTCCTTTTACCATTTGGCACATCCTTTGAACCCGCTTTACATGACTCGATTCAATAATTCAAGAAGTGAAGCATCGCTGTAGACCACACTTTGTCCGTCTATTCTTTTGTCCTTGACTCCGTCAAAATAGCGACCATCCAATAGATCGGTGGATGTGTAGCGAATGGCAAGCTCAAAAGGACCATTCATTTGAAAAGGAGCACATTTGGCTTTGTTTTGGACCGCGCGTTCAATGATTGTCGGATATTCTGCATAGACACTCTTAGGAGAGCGGATCAGCCCTGCATGTCGTCCATAGGCTTTCTTGGTTTGGTAGGTGGTTACTTCAGGCAAATAGGATTTTGCTTCGGAGCAAGTCTTGTCATCACCAGTCACAAGCAAAACAGGCACTCCGTATAACCCAAACAGCAGCGCATCGAGCCCAATTTCCCCGATAGATTGGCCATTAAGTTCCAATCGTTGCCAATGTACAGCCGTCATGGTATGATCACGAATCGCCCTTTGCGTCCCCGCCATGGCATGATAGCCAATCAAAAGTGCGCCATCAAAAGAGGAGTCAAGCCCCGCAAAGCGTTCACTCGCCTTTAATCCTCCAAAGCAGTAATCAGCAGCAGGATGCAATTGGTTTATGAGAAGGTTCAACCCAAAGTAGTGGGCATCTTTCACCACCACCTGACTCGCACCAATATCCACCAAACTTTGGACGACAGCATTGACCTCGTTGGTCAGTAACACCCTTGCTTCTTCATACAAACGTTCACCTGGAATTAACTGCTCTCGCATGACAATCCCTGCAATTCCCTCCATGTCAACGCTTACATAAAATTTCATTTCTGCATCCTTCCCCACATTCAAAATCCCAAATTGAGTCTTCGTAAGCCAGCAATAGACATCGCTGAGCCATCGAGCGGAGTACCGCCTACCGGAACATAATGCGTTTCAATGGAAAAAAGGCCGTCATACCCATCTTGTGATAATGCCTGAATTTGTTCCTGAAAAGGTACCACCCCATCGCCGATAGGCACGCACTTCGGATGACCGTTAAGGATATGAGCATCCTTGATGTGCACATGACGCACCAATCCGCGAATCTCCTCGTAACCTTCTGGATATGCAGAACGCCCACCGTACGCCTCGTTACCAGGATCCCATAGTACTTTTAATCCATCCAAATTGACCATTCGCACCAATCGACCAATCTCGGTTGCAAATCCTCCGTTACATGCGGGTTCGTTTTCAAGAAGAAGGGTTATGCCTTCTTTCATTGCCAAGGAACCTGCTTGCCATAGGTATTCTGCAATCTCTGACTCGTACTTCTCCGGATCCTCTTCTCTCCAGAATGAAAAAACACGGATATTTTTTGTCCCCAATTGTCTGGCGATCGTAAAAGCGCGATGTAACAATTGAAAATGATCTTCGATGCTCTCCTTTTGAAATCCAAAAGTATCCCCCACCTCCACTCGACGATTGGGATCCAATGCGCACTTGAAGATGGGTGAAGTGAGGCAGGAAACATAAAGTCCCTGACGATCAACTGCTTGTTTGACGGAAGCAATTTCATGGTCATCTAGCATCAATACATTGATGCCTTCCACCGTCCTGATTTCTATGTGAGCTAATTCGTGAATAACGGCAAAATCGAGTGCTTCTAAGAGATGGGAAGACACCTCATCTGTGATAATTCCCAGTGACTTATTCATGATGGTTCACGTCACTTTCGCCATTGCGACAGGCAATCCGCTTTCTCTGCTCTTGTTAGCGGCTTCAATAAATTGAATGATTTCAAACGTCTCATTGGTATCGATGGGAGACTTGTGAGTGCGAAACATATCCATAATTTGTTCTAGTAGACTGGCATAAAACGGCTTTTGAGAGCCAGAAATATCAAGATAGACTGATTGCATTTCTCGGTGCAAAGTCCCTATAAAGCTGGTATTACCTTTACGGTTACCACGTATCGTACCGATCCGTCCATCTTCCCATTCTGCTACCACTAGGTCATGGTCTGTATTGGTAATGACCTCTATCCGGCGACACCCACGACCAAGAACAGCGTATAAGACCTCCACTGGGTGGATGCCATACCAGAAAAGCCCTGGTTGCGTGGGTTCAATCGTCATTGGTCCTGCCATATCGATACCGATGACCTCTCCTTTTGACCGATCATTCAACGCACTATTCAATGGTTCTGAAAAGCGTAGCGCCGAACAACTCATGATCGTCGTACGGTATTTTTCAGCAAGTTGAATCATGGCTGCTGCATCACCACTGGTTAGCGCAAACGGCTTGTCGATAAAAATCGGCTTTCCAAGGCTCACAATTTCCTCGAATTGCGCTCTGTGCACTCTTCCATCCACCGATTCGAGAAAAATGGCATCAGATTGCAGTGCCACTTCTGCGGCACTTTTCGTCATTTTTACTCCATATTGTTGCGTCAAGGTTTCCGCAAACTGTGCGACCCGATTGCGACTCAAATCAAAATCCTGTGATCCGCCAGGAAAGGCAATCACCACTCGCCCTCCAGGCACATGATATGGATGATTTTTATCATGAAGCAATTCGGTAAACGCCGTCACATGAGAGGTATCGAGTCCAATCATTCCCAGCTTCAATTCCTGCGACATTGCTACTCCTCTTTTCGCACCAAGTCTTCACCAAATCAAATGGCGAATTGGGGATTTTGTTGAAAACACGTTTCAATCACCGCGATTTGTTGCCTGACCTCTTCTAATTTGACTTTCAACGGTTCACCTAACGTAATGGTTTTATGCAACATATCATAGTAAGACAACGCCATAGTATGAAAAAGATCCTGTTTAAAGTCAGGTTGCAAATCCCAGCTTGCTTCATGCCAAATTAACTTTTCACTGCAGTAGGCAGGGGTTCCGTCTTCCTTTTGAAGGGGGGCTGAAATAACCTGATGATCAGCGCTATCTTCAGGCACGAAGTATTTCCAATCCAGATGAGTGAGATTACCGGTCAATCCTCCCTGAGTCGCCTGCACTTGATAAGTAAATTGCGGATAAGCAGAACACGATGAGATTTCCACATCGATAACGGGGCGATTATTGCCCATCAGCATGATTTTCACATAGTCTTCCGCATCTCCATATGAATTGGCACGATCCATTTTGCATATTACTTCTGGCATTAAATCAGTCCCAAATAACTGCAAGGCCTGATCTACTGGATGAGGACCTGTATTTAACAAATTCCCGCCGTTCATCGACTTCAAAGTTTGCCAATCCCATCTTCTTGCAAAACCACTATAAAAGATGCTGACCTGAACAATTCTTCCCAAAACACCCGATGCGATGATTTCACGAAGTTTTATAAATGCAGGAGAAAATCTGGATTGTTGATAAAC
>JAJZAS010000151.1 GCA_021799325.1 Bacillota bacterium
GGAGTTGGCAGCAACGCCCAATTTTTCCCTCTATTAGTACTCTGATATAACTTACCATCGCCGCCTACTGCCATGCCTTTATTCCCTAAAAAAGAAATGCCCTCGCCAAAAAACGGGCCAACATAGGGGAGGTTTTTCTTCGCCGGAAGTCTCCCATATTCTTTCCAGCTATGCCCTCCATCGGTGGTTTTTTGCACTACATTTAAGTCCCCTGTAACGCCAAGGCCATAGCCAATTTTCGCCGTTACAAACGTCACTCCCATTACCGGCCAGTTTGCCGGTTGGGGATACACGCTGTTCCAAGTGGCTCCTCCGTTATGGGTAGCATATAGCTCGCTGCTGCCATTGCTACTGTTGAGCAACCAGCCATCACTTGCATTCACAAAGGACATCCCCGCCTCAGGTGTGAAAAAGCCATTTGCGCCTGGAATCGTAGGATAAGTCGTCCACTTGGCGCCGCCGTTACTCGTCGACGCGATGCTCACTGCACCAATTCCCGTTGCGGTCATACCGCCTGCCACTTTGATGTCCTTCGTTCCTATCACCGCCATAGGACCTGCATCATAGCCCGGCCCAACCGCCACTTTCCCCTTCCCTACGCCTGGCGCAAAGCCGCCTCCTGCCGTAGAAATGCCGAGTATCGGTTGCCACGTAACGCCGTTTTTGGTGTGAAAAATCGTATAAGACGATTGCGACATCCCCGGTTGCCCCACCACTTGCGCAAAGGCTTCCTTGTTGCCCACAGGGTCAATCGTCCCCCCCGTCACATACCAAAACTTATTACTCGATTCAGTTTGCGTCTTCGTCCAATGCTTGCCACCGTCAACGGTGCGATAGAACCCGCCATCCACCTTGTTGGTCGAAGCAGTGATCAACCAGCCATTTTGCGTATTTTCAAATCCAACCGCCATGGTCGTCCCTGGCACCCACACTTTTGACCAGTGTGCCCCACCGTCTTTCGTCAGATAGAGAAAAGAAGTCGTCCCAAGCCCGCCAAAAAGCACATACCCCTCATTAGCATTAAAAAAATGCAGGCTTAGGATCTGATCGCTATTCCCCGTTTTCAACCCAGGGACAGATAATATTTTCCAATTGCCTCCACCGTTCGTGGTTGCTAGGATCGAGCCTCCACCCCATGCGATCACCTCGCGAGGATTCAGCACCTGGATGTTTTGTAGATTCACCTTTGGCCGATACTGTGTCACAAAGTGGTTGCCACCGTCAGTGGTTTTCATGATCACTTGATTTCCCACGAGCCACCCCAATTGGTCATTGGCAAAGCCCATCCCTGACAAAGTAGGCATTGGCGCAGTGGTTATTTTGGCGGTGACCGCTTTTGTCGCGGCATCTGCACTACCCACACTTATTCCTGCCAGCGTCCCCATCATCACCAATGTCATGATAAAAGCGGATACCCGGTATGAAGCCATAAAAATACGTCCTCCTCATCACTGATCAAGTGAACTCTTTCCACTTGAATAATGACGATGGAAGACGCGTTGAGGTTACAAAGAAATAACTGG
Organism: Bacillota bacterium; assembly: GCA_021799325.1. Taxonomy (GTDB): domain Bacteria; phylum Bacillota; class Bacilli; order Alicyclobacillales; family SLC66; genus JAJZCL01. The sequence goes on from JAJZAS010000151.1 coordinate 1,524, forward strand.
TTAGTTTACTTACCTGTTGCCATGATGGCTTCAATATCAGCGACCTGCTTGGGGATGGCGCTCGACAAAACTTCTGCACCGTCCTTGGTGACAAGCACATCATCCTCGATTCGAATGCCGATTTGTTCCTGCGCCACATATAATCCCGGCTCAACCGTGATCACCATTCCCGGTTGCAGTTCCCCATCGTACACTCCCACATCATGCGTATCAAGCCCGAGGTAGTGACTGACCCCGTGATAATAATAGTTGGCGAGTTCACTATCTTCCTTTATCAAGCCGATGCGCATGAGTTCTTCCGTCAACACTTTTTTGGTAATCTCATTAAGTTCCTTCATGGGAAAACCAGGCTTGATCGCTTCAATCACTGCAGCCTGTGCTTTTAAGACGATCTCATACAATTCTTTTTGACGAGCGCTGAATTTCCCATTTGCCGGGAACGTCCGGCTGATATCCGCAGAATAATACCCATACTGAGCGCCAAGGTCGAGCAGCACCAGTTCTCCGTCCTGCACTTCTCTGTCGTTTTCCACATAATGCAAAATTGTCCCGTTTGGTCCCGATGCGACGATGCTGGGGAACGCGAAATCTTTTACACCTGCCATCTTCAAATCAAAATTAAAATACGCCTCCAGTTGATGCTCTTTCATGCCGGGGCGGGCATTTTTCCAGAGACTTTTCAGTCCGTCTGAAGTGATGGCAATGGCCTTACGAATCGCCTCCACTTCCTCCTCCGATTTGAACCGCCTCATCTCCGCAATGACCGGGTACACATTGCGGATCATCAGATAAGGGTGGTAAGTATGAAGTTGTCCGGCAAAATGCTGCGCGGACGAAAGCGCTCCCTGCATCTCCCTTGCCTCAAGATCCAGGTACACTTCTGTAAAGTTTCCAGGAATCATCAAGCGATTCCAGAAGGCAGCAAAATCTTCTTCATACAGCACTTTTTCAATACCGGAAACTTCGCGCACTTCCTCTTCCCGCATGCGGAATCCCGTCCATTTTTCCTTTGAAGGATCTGGCCTCTCGATAAAAACCATTTCCTCAACCTGATCCGCTTTTTTTACGGCAAGATACACAAACTGCTCACGATCAAGTCCCGTCATGTAATAAAAATTCTTCTGTACCGTATACAAATACGCTTCATCTGCAGACTTTTGTGGCGCCGTCCCCGAAAACATCACGAGCACGCTGAAATTAGACATGAAAGCGTGTACTTTCGCCCTTCGTGCTGCGTAGGTTTGACTCATTGTCATGAAAAATTACCGTCCTTTCTCTATGTACCTGAAGCTACTGTCAGTATTAGCATAACAGAACATTTAAAGAATCTACACAATCCTTTACGTTGATTTTAATCATTGTTCGTTTATAATTTAGTCATTAGCAAGTTTTGTGATTTCTTTTATTAAAAATTAAGTTAATCATACATATTATTTACAATATTCATATTTGGGGTGATCGGGTGTTCCGAAAATCAACTATTTACACTGCTCTGCCTACTGCTTCAGATACTGATCCCAACGGGATTTGGACCTTGCTTCAAGAGAAGGTGACAAGTGGTGACCTCTCCATCAGACTTCTCCCTGAGCACGCCTCAGCCATGGTGGTAAATGCTGTGAACACCATCATCGAACATTATGAACAGGACATCATTTCGCTCACCAAGTCGCTTAATCAAGCGATCCAGTCCTCAGCGCTGCAAAACAACCGCTTGCACCATCTCGCAAGTGACAGCAAGACATTGAATGACGGCATGCAGCGCATCGCAGCGGCCATTGAACAACTCTCCGCCAGCATTGAGCAAATCGCTGGCAATGCCAATCTCCTGCATGATCACATTCATTCCTTCGAAGAAGTGGCGGAAGGCAGCAGCAAAAAAGTGGCGGAATCCGCCGCGATGACCAATCAGTTGGGTAGGGTCGTCTCCACCTTGCAGGAGCGCATGAAGCAACTGACAGACAGCATCAGTTCGATTAACCACCTGATCCAATTAATCAAGGAGATTGCGGAACAAACCAATCTACTCTCACTGAACGCAAGCATTGAAGCGGCTCGTGCAGGGGAACAGGGCAGAGGGTTTAGCGTGGTGGCGAATGAGGTCAAAAAATTGTCCGACAACACACAAAAAGCAGTTTCCGAAGTGGTCAATCAAGTGAGTACCATTCAGACCAGCACCAAGAACACCAACACTGAACTTTCCACGTTGACGGCGGACACCGCCAAGACCAGCGAAATTTCAGAACAAAGCAAAATACTGATTGATAACATGCTAAAAAACATCGGTCAGTCCAACGAACAAATCAAACAAATGGCCCCTGCTATTCAGGAACACTCAAGCATATTTCAGGAAATAGCCTCCACAGTGACAGAATTAAGTGGAGTAACTTTGGAAGAATCGGAAAAAGTAAAGATGAGCGCTACAGATTTGTTTTCCCTTGTCACCAGCTTAGAAAACGTACGAAGCCATTACAGTCTGTATCACCTGAATTTTGATCCCAACGTTTTTTTGGATCTGGCGCTGACCGACCACATGCTGCTCAATTGGCGGCTAAAAGCCATGATGGAAGGACTCACCAATCTGGATGAGGAAAAAATCGGCCAACATCGCCTCTGTCGATTGGGCAAATGGTATTACGGGGACGGCAACGCCATTTTTGGTCAGCATTCTGCTTTTATTGAACTAGAGCATCACCACGAAAAAATCCACAATACCGCGAAAGAGATGATTATAGCGTTCAAAAGCGGCAACAAGCAAAAAGCAAGCGAACTGTACGAAACCATCGACAAGCAAATTGGCCCAACCATGGTACAGGTCATCCAACGGTTACAAAATTGACCCAAATTGAACTTTCTATTCGAGAATAATTGTTTTATAATATTAATTATCAGTTAGAGAGGGGATTTACTATGTATGATATTGTCATCATCGGCGCAGGCCCTGCTGGAGCCAGTGCTGCAATGTTTACCGCAAAAGCAGGAAAAAACACACTTTTGATCGATAACGATCAGAGCGTGACTAAAAGAGCGTGGATAGAGAATCATTACGGTGCACCTGATTTAACAGGTCCCGACCTAATTAGTACTGGCATTCGCCAGGCAGAAAAGCT
>JAJZAS010000152.1 GCA_021799325.1 Bacillota bacterium
ATCGTCATTTTCATAAGCATAAAAGTTACCCACGACCTCAGGCAATTCATTAAAGTTGGGTTGCGCCAAATTGCGATTTGACATCCATTCGAGCGTCTTTGACTTCCATGGATTTTTTTCCGTTTTGGGACCGGCTTTCATTGCCCACCAGATGTGGATCAAGTGGAAGAGGAAGCCGAGACCCAACAGGAAGGCAAAAATAGAGGTTTCAAAATTCATCGGTTGCAGATAGCTTGGATACACGGGAACCCAACGATTCATTCCGTGAAGTCCCAGTAAGAAAAATTGGCCAAACGTCATATTGAATGCGATAAAAATCCAAACGGCGCCAATCATCCCAGCCTTTTCGTTGTACATGCGTCCCGAAAACTTTGGCAACCAATAATACATCGCTGCAATCCAGGAGAACACCATGCCACCGATGATGGTGTAGTGGAAATGTCCCACTACAAAGAAGGTGTCGTGCACCTGAAGGTTGATCACAGGGTCTGCCAGAAAGACGCCTGTCATCCCACCAATGAGGAAGTTGAACATGCTCATCAGGATCAAAAGGCTTGGCGTATTAATGCGGAATTTCCCTCTCCAGATCGTGCCAATGGCGACAAGGTAAGAAAACGCTGTCGGAATGGAGATCATTTCAGTGAAAAAGGAAAACGGAAGGATCTCGCTGTTTCTCATGTTCGTGAACATGTGATGAGCCCACACAAGACCGCTAAGCATCATGACAAAAATCAGTCCAATGACCCCAAACTCACGGGCAAACAGGCGTTTTCTCGTCATCACAGGAAGGATTTCCTGCCATAAAGCAAGCGCTGGTACGACGACAATGTACACTTCCGGATGACCAAACAACCAGAATAGCTCCAAATAGGTCAAAGGGCTTCCTGTTGCCGTAAAAAACGGAAACGGAACAATCCTGCTTAAGATGCCAAGCAAGAAGGTAATTTCAATTTCCGGAAGCCAGATGATGTTCAATAGACTAACGGTAATGATGCCCCACGCAAACATTGGAAGCCGTTTCCAGGTTAATCCGGGCGCACGCTTGAACACGATCGTGGACGTCAAGTTGAGCGCGACGAGAAGTGAGGACAGAGTCAGCGCAAAAACGCCAAGATAATAAAAGAGAATACCGCTAGGGTCTTGCTGGGCAAGCGGTTCATAACCCCTCCAACCGGTCGTCCAGTAACCTAACAGCGGACTGAATGCCACGGTAAAGATCCCAAGTGGCACCAGCCAAACACTCATACCTGACATACGCGGAAACGCACTCGTATTGCTTCCGATCATCATCGGAATCAGATAATTTCCAAGACCGCCAACGAGGGCCACGGTCCCTACCGAAAACATCATGATCGTCCCGTGAATCCCCACTGTGGTGAGGTATTGCCCCGGATAGGGAAATAACCACATTTTATCGCTCATCAGTTGCAACCTCATCAACATGGCGGCAAGCCCTGCAATAAAAAAACCACCTGCTGATGAGACGAGATATTGAATCCCTATCACCTTGTGGTCAGTACTGAATTCAAAAAACCTTCTCCAACCAATAGCCGCCACCCAATTGCTGGTTCGGCCAAAGGCTGGCTTGACCGCCCCGTCCCAGGCTCCAATACCAAGTACCCAACCAATCATCAATGCCACCCAACCCACTGTCACGGAAGGTTCTGTGATGAAAGGATGGCCTGGTTGAGGATCCAAAAGTAAACTGACGATTCCGTTTGCGAGCAGAAAACCAATGCCACCGCAAAGGAGGCCTTTGATGATAGGCGGCATGCGTTTTTTTAAAACGAGCGGTTTTCCCGTTTCGTAACCGGGGCTCAGTTCCGTACCGATGCTCATCCGCTGTGACCTCCTTTTTCACTAGCTGTTCTGGCTTTTCTTTTGCTGTGCGATCCATTGAGTAAAGCTATTTGACGACACCACCGCAGCATTGGCCTCCATGTAGGGGTGACCAGGTCCGCAAACTTCAGCGCACTGCACGCGAAGCATCGGATTATTCGCGGTGTTTGTCATGACAGTCGGCGTGATAAACATCGTTCTGGTTTCACCGGGAATAATGTCTTCTTTCATGCCAAAAGCAGGTATCCAAAAACTATGAATCACATCCACCTGGGTATCGTAAGTGTGATTGGGATCATACGAACGGAGAATAAATTCCACCTTGCGATTGACCGGCAATTCCAAAAATGCATTACCGTTAGCATCGACTGTGTTTTGCACACCGTACTGAGGGTAGTTGAAGTACCACTGCCATTGCCTCGCGACGACTTCCACGATCAGATCGTTCTTGTTGTTTTGCGGAAGGTATTGGTTGAACATCGCCTGTGTCGCTGATGCAGTGGGATGAAGCAAGAACATGAAATTGACGATGACCGTGATGGTAATCCATGTAGTGATGTAGACTTTATTCGTTTTGAATTGATAAACACTGCTACTAGAATCCCCGCTTTCCCGGCGAAATTTAGTCATCGCGAAGATGAGCATCAACACCACGAAGACAAAAATGGGAACTAGTACCCTGATAATAAAGTCGGTCGCATTCACGCCATCCACTGCCTGGGTGGAAGCGGTAAAATAGTAGATATGAGATCCCCAGATATTGACCGCCCATTCCCCTAATGCGCTGAATACCACCCATAGAACGAGAAATAACAAAAAATCAGGCATCGGGATTGTCCCTCCTTACGCAGGTAAAATATTAATCGTTCCGCGCATTCCCGCCAGATAGTGAATGTATCCCTGTACAAAACATCCATAATGCCAGATTCCCGGCTTATTCGGCACGGTAAACTGGATGACAAGCGTTCCTCCTGGCATCAAGGTCGGACTGGTATTGCCCTGTCCCACCCCTTTGATTAGCCACGGTGCAGGCAAACTGTTCGTATTGATAATCGCCTTATTTTCTACGTAATTGTCAATCCCATCTGCTTGCAATACATTGATGTGAACTCCGTTCCAAAAATCCGTTTGAAATTGTGTCTTAAAGTCATGAAGTTGTGAAGGTTGATAATCAAATCCCTTGCCTATCATCATCTCGTGATAGTGAGTGGGGCTGGTATTGTGCAACGTCATCGTCATCAGATCCCCTACTCGCCAGGTCATATAATTAGGAATAAAAAAGTAATCACCCTGATAGACACTGAAGCTTCCTGCCTGAACAGTGGGTCCAAAAATGGATCGAACCGCAGTCTCCACACCACTTCCCGCAAAAAGCGCCACCACACCTACAGCGGCCAGTGCACCTGTACCCACAATCAATTGCCTCTTGCTCCAATCAACCGGCGCACCGGAAGCGCTTCCTTCCGCCGGATTTGGGCTTACACTGTCACTCACAAGTCAACCCCCCTAGCCATCCACGTTATGAATCGACCAATCATGAGACGCTCACTCCCGGAGATCCACCGCTCACCACTTGAAAGTTGTCCCACATGCCGTTTGCCTGTTGACCCTTTCCAGCGATTCTGTCAATCAGATTCGCCATCTTAAAATTACCTGGTTGACTGGCGACAAAATGATAGGTCTCAGAATCGCCCGGCAATATCCCTCCAGCAGGATCCCCTAAAATTTGCGCAATAGAATCGCCCGATCCCTTGAATACCAGCTGATTGTTGGCACTATAAATGCCAAATTCGGCAGGAATCCCTCCCTCATTCGTCACCTTCACGATCACTTTGTACCCGAGCGGAATGGTGACAGTCATTTGGCCATGGGCATAACCATTGAAGTTCATATAATTGTTGGTGCTGTTATACCCCTCATTTAGTGTCAAAACGACTGTCTTCTTTGCCGCGTCAATCTTCATCCACGAAGCGGCGGAGGTGGAAGCATAGGTTCCGCAACCCGAAAGCACTAGGACAGTGCCGATCAAGGAGGTGGCAATTCCGGCTGATTTTTTCCATCGCATGCTTTTAACCCCTCTCAACAAGATTGCCGTTAACAAATCGGATGCATTTAGTTCACAATTTCGCAACAAATATATCACATCAACTTCATAATTAACAAGCTGTTTTCTATTTATAACTACAAAAATGGAATAAGTTGCGCTTGATTTCTAAACGTACTAGTATATTAGTACGATATAAATATAGTTAATTATTACTACAAGGGGTCACGACGATGAATTGGGAATTGTACCGCGCAGCAGTATGGACCGAGCTTTGGCAACCGAGTATACTGCTTCAATCCTTAGGGTTGCAGGTGTTGTACCTGCTCTTTGTGGTGGGGCCATGGCGAAAGGTTTTTCCTCATGCTCGAAAACCAAGCGCAAAGGAAATTATCATATTTTTCATGGGAGCATGGGTATTCTTTTTTACATTTGGGAGTCCACTAGACTATACATCTGACCACTTTCTTTTCAGCGCCCACATTTGGCAGCACTTGTTAGAGATTTTATGCATGACGCCGATTCTGATGAAAGGGGTACCGGATTATGTATATCTAGCTTTATTTCATATAAAAGGCATCAGCAAAATGATGTACAGATGGACCAAACCCATGGTGGCCGTGATTGTGTTCAATGTAACCTTTACGGCTTTTCACATTCCATTTCTATACGATCTGACACTTCAGTTTGAATGGTTTCATTTTATAGAGCATCTATTCTTTTTTATTTGCGCCTTTTTCTTATG
>JAJZAS010000153.1 GCA_021799325.1 Bacillota bacterium
CCGTCTTCCAATCGTTTGAATGCAGCTCTTCCCTCGTCTTCGAGTGCGGGATTGGTTTCCGCTTCTTCATGAAATCTGACGTATAGGGCGTTCAACTCCTGTATAGGGTGCTTCTTGATGGCTTCCACATCGCCGTAGCGGTGGTATGCAACGATGATCTTGCCAAATTGCGTTCCCCAATCGCCAAGGTGGTTGATGCGAAACACCTGATAGCCGTCTGTTTCGAGCAAGTTGGCAAGTGCAGTACCGATAATGGTAGAACGCAGGTGTCCCATTGAAAATGGTTTTGCGATGTTGGGCGATGAGAGGTCAATGGCCACTGCCCGGTTTTGACCGCTATTGGAAGTAAAGAAATCTCGATTGTCCTGCATTTGCAAAAGCCAGTACGACACGGATTCCTTGCGGTTCAGGTGCACATTCACATAAGGTCCCACCGCTTCCGCCTTTACGATAAACGGCGCTTCGATCAATTTTGGTGCAAGTTCGGAAGCGATTGCCTGAGGAGCTTTTCGCAGGCTTTTTGCCAACTGAAAGCAAGGGAAGGCAAGATCCCCTAATTGTTTATCGGGTGGAATTTCTATCCAATCTGTCAAAGTGGTTTCGTCAATCCCCACGAGTCCTGATAGGGTAGAGGCTAATTTTTCTTTAAAAAAATGCATGGTTATCTGCCTTTCCGCTTTTTTGATATTCTTTGATTATAGTCGACATGTCCACAGGCTTCAATTTTCCGGCCTCATGACAACCTTTTTGTTCCTGTGATATACTTTAAGTGACGCCGTTCCTTCTACTCCTGGGTGTCATTAAGGAGGGATTTTCAGTGGATGAACGGGTGCCGCGACCGAAAGTGGTACCACTTCGGCAAGATGCTGCCTTCTTTTTTGAGAGAGGAGTTCAGTTTTTAAATCGCCAGGATTTGCCGCGAGCGTTACAATCATTTCGCAGGGCAGTGGAGTGTGAACCTGCTAATGCGGTGAACCACTGTAACCTTGCAGGAGTGCTATCGGAACTGGGCGATTTTGAAGAGTCCAATCAAATTTTGCAAAATGTCTTAAATGACATTGCTCCGGATATGTCGGAGTGTTATTTCTATATGGCCAATAACTACGCCAATCTAGGCGAGTACGAGCTTGCGGAGGAGCATGTCGTCAAGTATCTCGAGGTGGATCCAACTGGTGAATTTGCTGGTGACGCCGATGAGATGCTGGATGTGCTGATCCATGAATTTGGCGGAGGCGAAATCCTTCGCGCCAGCCGCAGGCGTCAAATGGAAAATTCCAAATCAAAAGACAGACCGCGCAGCCTTCTTGAGGAAGGTAAGTTCCACGAGGCGGCATTTTTGCTTGAACAGGAGTTGGGCAAGGATCCGCTTGCGATTGCGCCAAGGAACAATTTAGCGCTCGCGAAGTACTATCTTGGTCACATTGATGAGGCGATGGAATACACCCGCCAAGTGCTTGAAATTGAGCCCAACAACATCCATGCGCTGTGTAACTTGGCTGTGTTTACGAGGTATCGAGGTAAAGAGCTCGAAGAATACAAGCAACTGGTGGGATTACTCAAAAAAGTACATCCACTCCAGTTTGACCACGGGTTCAAGCTGGCGACAACACTTGGTATTTTGGGGGAACACAAGGCAGCCTACCAGATCTTTTTGCAACTTGTCGAATTTGGTGATCGCCACGACCCTACCCTTTATTTTGCGTTGGCAGCAGCCTGTGTGAACATGAACAGGTTAAAGCAGGGTAAACAATGGTTGCTGGAAGTGCAAGCGCTCGATCCTGACAGTGGCATTGCGGAACATTTCATGCAGGAAATTGATCGGTCAATCGCAAATAAAAGCCCTATTTTCCTGAGTTACAGTTACCAATTGCCTTTTCATATCAGGGCGCAAGGGCCTGCTGCCTCGGAGAGTCCGTCACGTTTCACCAAAGCGGGAGCGTGGATGCGAGACCCAGGGGTACGCTCTTCCCTGTATTTTGCTTTGATCCATGGACCTCGCCCCACGAAACGAGAGGCGCTTCAGGCGTTTGCCATTTTGCGCGATGAAGAAACCATTCATGTGCTGAAAGAATTTGTGAAGGATCATCGGCAGTCGGAAGATCTGATCTGGAACGCAGTATTTGTGTTGCAACTGCTGCCTGTGAGTGGTCCTATTCAGGTTTGGGTCAAGGACCAATTGGTTCAATTTCGGTTGCCACTGCGCGATGAGCGGCTTTTTATGTGGAATTCGACGCTTGCTGCTATTTACCATACGGTAAAAGCGCAACTGACTGTGCAGGAACCGGAACTTGTCGATCTGGCGTTTGAAGTCTGGTTGAGATTTTTGCAGACCTCGTATTCGGAGCCTCCGAAAATCGTGAAACGCGCAGTGTGGGCAGCGGCACTGGAATATGTGGTGAGGCGCACTGCCGGCAGGACTGAGCCGCAAGCGGTTTTGGCGAAATCATATGAAGTTTCTATCAAGGCATTAGCGAATGCGGCGCATGCCATCATGTTATCTCAGTAAGGTGATGAAATGGATTATGTCATCATAGGCACGGCTGGCCATATTGACCACGGCAAGACAGCTTTGATCAAGGCGCTGACCGGTACGGATACGGACCGCTTTATGGAGGAAAAAGAGCGGGGCATTTCCATTGATATTGGATTTGCCCCGCTCGTCCTATCGGATGGAAGGCGAATAGGCATTGTCGATGTACCAGGTCATGAGCGCTTTATTCGCAATATGCTCGCGGGTGCCGGAGGGATGGATTTTATCCTGCTCGTGGTGGATGCACGAGAAGGGATCATGCCGCAGACTCGCGAACACTTGGCGATTATGACGCTGCTTCACATCCAGAGTGGCATTATTGTCATTACCAAGGTGGATCTGGTGGATGAGGAGTGGCTTGAACTTGTGCACCAGGAGGTGCGGGAAGAGCTATCGGACAGTTTTCTTGCTGATGCGCCGATGGTGGATGTGTCTTCCGTAACAGGCCAGGGCATTGATAGGTTGAAAGCCACCATTGAGGAGTTGCTACCCTCTGTGCCGCATCGGCCAGACCATGGCGCGTTCCGGTTGCCGATTGACCGTGCTTTTACTGTGCAGGGGATTGGCACCGTCATCACTGGCACTGTCTGGAGAGGCAAGGTGCGGGTGGGAGACACACTTTCCATAATGCCAATTGGCGAGACGGTGCGCGTGAGATCCATTCAAGTTCACGGGGACAATCAGGAAGCAGCTTATGCGGGACAACGGGCAGCGCTGGCGCTTACCGGAATGCGTAGTGAGGTCCATCGTGGAATGGTGCTTGGCGAAGCAAACTTTTATCAGCCGACCCGTTTGATAGATGTACGGATCCAACTGCTAAAGGATACCACGCATAGCGTCAAGCATAGAGAACGGGTTCGTTTTTATCTGGGAACGTCAGAGGTATTTGGCAGAGTGCTATTGCTGCATGGGTTTGAAATTCCAGCCGGTGAAGAAGCGGTGGCACAATTGCTTTTGGAAGCGGATGTGGTGGCGGAACCACGTGATCACTTTGTATTAAGGACGTATTCTCCCATGGTGACGGTGGCGGGAGGTACGGTTATTGATCCCCATCCTCTACGGCTTCATCGGAGGAACAAAAGCAGTGTAGAGGAAGGAATTATCAAAAAAGAACAAGGGTCACTGGGAGATCGGATTTTAGTGGCGCTTAGCGATCATCTCGGTTTATCAGCAGCAGATCTTGCCATGACGTTCGGTGAACCTTTGGAAGAGGTCGAAGCCGAGATGCGACATCTGGAGCAAACAGGTGAACTGATTGCCAGCCATCCACTAAGTGGTGGGATGCCAAGAGCGGTATTGGAGAAATGGGCATTGCAATGGCTGACGATCATGGATGCTTATTTTCTTAAAAATCCATACGATCTATGGATGCCAAAAACAGTTATCCAATCGGAGCTGAAGGCCGCAAAAATTGATCCCAAGTGGTGGGAACCACTTCTTGCAAGGGTAGAGGCGCAGCGGGAACTCGTCGTAGAAAATGATCGTATGCGATTTGAGGATCGCTTGATTCCACTTTCTGCTGAAGAGAAAAAAATGCATGATCTAGTGTTGCAAGCGTTGCGGGATTCTCCATTCGCCCCCCCAGGGATCGCAGAGATGGAGCCACTTTTTCAAGTAAAAGGGAAAGACAAAACGATAAAAAATGTGCTGCATGTATTGACTCAGGAAGATTTGGTGGTAGCGGTGAATCCTGATGTGGTAATGACCAAAGAGGCGGTTACACGTGCGGAAAACGCAGCAGCGCAACTGTTTGCAGGGCAAGGGGCCTTTAGTTTGGCCGATTTTCGTGATGCGCTCTCGACAAGTCGCAAGTATGCCGTAGCCATCTTGGAGTATTTTGATCGCCAGAAATGGACCAAGCGTTCGGGAGATGTGAGGGAATGGCTGAAAAAAACACTAGAAAATTAGAAGACAAAAAATGGGGTTCCACTTATCAGGTGCCTTTGTGCAGGCATCGAATTGAAGGTACCGTGAGAGTTCCGGGTTCCAAATCGATGACCAACCGGGCGCTCCCGATCGCCGCTTTGGCGCGCGGAAAAACAGTGCTAAATGGCGCGCTTTTTTCTGATGATAGCAGGTACTTTATTGAGTC
>JAJZAS010000154.1 GCA_021799325.1 Bacillota bacterium
CATGATTTATGAAAGGGCTAGGGCGAAAATCAACCTCACCCTTGATGTCCGATATAAACGTCAAGATGGTTACCACGAACTCGAGTCTGTGATGCAGACGGTTGATTTGAGTGACTATATTACACTGCATCCGCGGGACGATGGGGAATTATCGCTTGCGGTGAATATCCCTTTTTTACCTGTTGACGAGAGAAATCTGGCATATAAAGCGGCGCAGGTGCTTCGTCATTTATATGGCATCAAAAAAGGCGTTCATATTGATATTGACAAGCGGATTCCAGTGGCGGCCGGTCTTGCTGGAGGATCGTCTGACGCAGCGGCGGTGCTGCGAGGATTAAACCAGCTTTGGAAAATGGACTTACCCCAATCAGAGATCAGTGCTATCGGTGCCCAAGTGGGTTCGGATGTGCCCTTTTGCGTGTACGGAGGTACCGCAGTAGTGAGAGGAAGAGGGGAATGGGTGGAACCTTTGCCGTTGCAGCCTGTATTTTGGGTGATTCTTGCCAAACCGCCGGTGACGGTGTCCACTGCAGAGATTTATGCAGGGTTGAAGCTTGATGAGATTGAGGACCATCCCAAAGCGCAAACGATGATTGCCGCATTACAATCAGGCGCAATCCTGCAAGTTGCGGAAGCTGCGGGAAATGTCCTGGAAAAAGTGACAGTCCCCCGGTTTCCTGAAATCGATCGGATTAAAGAGCAGTTATGCAAACATGGTGCCGTTTTTAGCATGATGTCAGGCAGTGGCCCCACTGTATTTGGAATTACTGACAAAGAGCAAAAGGCAAAAAAGGTATACAACAGTATGAGAAATGTTTTGAAAGAGGTTTATCTGTGTCAAACCTGCTAGATGGAACTCTAGGTGTTGCAGTGGTAATTCTAGGAGTGCTATAGTCAGGTTTGAATAAGTACGGTCAGGCTAATTTTGGGAGGAGAACAGCGGATGCGCAGGAGTGAACGAATGGTGCGTTTGGTTCGTCAATTGCTGGACCATCCAGGCCAACCGCTTTCCCTGACAGAAATGGCTGAAGCGTATGATGCGGCAAAATCATCATTGAGTGAGGATCTCGCTATCATTCGGTCGGTGCTGGAGTCAGAACAGGCTGGCACGCTACATACTCAAACAGGTGCAATGGGCGGAGTGATCTATCAGCCTGGAATTTCTATGTCAAAAGCGGAACGATTCATCACTGGTGCAGTAGATCGACTCAGCCATGGCGATCGAATTTTGCCTGGTGGATACCTTTACATGAGCGATCTTTTATCAGAACCAGCGGTGCTTCGCAAGGTAGGCGTTCTCTTTGCTGAGCGCTTCATGGCAGATGCGCCAGATGTGGTGCTTACTGTAGAAACCAAGGGGATACCTATTGCGGTGGTAACGGCGCAGATGCTGAATTGCCCGTTTTTAATCGCGAGACGAGATCATCGTGTGACGGAAGGTTCTTCTGTCAGTATGAACTATGTTTCCGGTTCGGATCGCCGAATCCAGACCATGTCGCTCTCTAGACGTTCATTGAAGGAAGGCACCAAAGTGCTCATTGTCGATGATTTTATGAAAGCGGGCGGTACCGTCAAGGCGATGATGGGCATGATGGATGAATTTAATGCAAAAGTCGTGGGCATTGGTATTTTTATGGAAACAGCAGAACCGGAGGGTAAGCTTGTATCTGATTATACGTCTCTGTTGTCTTTGACAAAAGTGGACGAGGCCACGAGACGAGTGGTCATTGAACCTGGCAATTACTTTTCTTAAAATTGGGGGACAAAAACATGGACAACATTGAAATTCTTCATACGGATGCGGCGCCTGCTGCAATTGGCCCTTATTCACAGGCAGTCAAAGCGGGATCATTTCTTTTTACTTCCGGACAAATACCGCTGACACCAGAAGGTCAAATGGTGGCGGGGGATGCAGAAGCGCAGGCTAAACAGGTATTTTCCAACCTGGACGCCATTCTAACGAGTGCAGGTGCTAATAGGTCCCGTGTGGTGAAGGCTACCGTATTTGTTGCGGATCTTGCGGACTTTGACACGATCAATAAGGTGTATGCCGAATTTTTTGGTGATCATCGCCCTGCAAGGACAACGGTACAGGTAGCGAAGCTGCCACGCGATGCAAAAGTCGAAATAGAGGTTGTCGCACTGTTGTGAATAGTGCAAGTTAAATAAAAATACAAAAAAAATTAAAAAAACTGCGGTTTTTTGCCCACTGTCGAGAAGGATTTATCCACAAGCCTGTGGAATATGTACCCAAGTGACAGAAATTTATGCAGGCGGTGAGCAGGGGTGGAAATCACAGACGTACGCTTAAGAAAAGTCACCACAGAAGGAAGAATGAAGGCCATTGCATCAATCACTTTTGACAACGAATTTGTCGTTCATGACATTCGAGTGATTGACGGCAACTCGGGCATGTTTGTCGCGATGCCCAGCAAAAGGACGCCAGATGGCGAATTTCGCGATATTGCCCACCCCATTACTTCCAGTACGCGTCAAAAAATTCAGGACGCAGTGCTGAGGGAATATTATAAGGTGGAAGAACCAGATATAGATTCCGATACGACTGTGGTCGAAGAATAATTGATCTAGAAAATGATAACGGCGCGCCGCTCAAACCAAGTTTGGGCGGTTATTTGCCTTTTGGCTGTTTGTGTCGGTCTTATGTCGAATCGTGAAAGTAGTCACGTTTTTGTGTTAGAATGCTATTGATTTTTGATTTATAGGACGGAATCGATTTTGTCTTAACAGGGGGAACAACCGGTGGCGGAGAAAATAGCGGTGATCCTGGCGGCAGGACTGGGCAAGCGAATGAATTCTCGCCGTCATAAGGTGGTTCATGAGGTTTGTGGCAAACCAATGATCGCCCACATTGTGGAAGAAATGAAGTCTGTGGGATTTCATCGCATGATTGTTGTCGTGGGAAAGCTGGAGGAGCAGGTGCGTGCGGTGCTCGGCAATGAGGTCACCTACGCCAGGCAAACTGAACAACTTGGCACAGGCCATGCGGTGATGCAAGCGGTACCCTTTTTAACCGAAGACTCCCTCACCGTTGTGCTCTATGGAGACAGTCCGCTCATTCAAAAGCAGGATGTTATGAATTTAATCGCAAAGGCGGAGGAAAGCCGAGCTACCACAGTATTGACGGCGGAAGTGGAAGATCCATTTGCATATGGAAGGATCATTCGCGCTGAAGATGGTTCGGTGGAGCGAATTGTCGAGGAAAAAGATGCAGATGATGTCATCAGGCAAATTCGCGAGGTCAACAGTGGGATTTATGCGTTTCAAACCAAAGAGTTGTTGAAGGTACTGCCAAAAATGACGGCAGATAATGCGCAGGGTGAATACCTCCTCACCGATACGGTAGCACATATCAGAAGCAATGGTGGTCGCGTTATTCCGGTTGTCATGAAGGACGCAGGCGATATAGCCAACGTCAACGACCGCATTCAGCTCGCTCATGTCGAAAAACGCATGCAGTCACGCATCCTGCTTCGGCACATGCAAAACGGTGTCACCATCATGGACCCGGATCACACCTACGTGCATGCGGAAGTCATTATCGGGCAGGATACAGTGCTTTATCCAGGTACTATCCTAGAAGGCAACACAACGATCGGAATGGACTGCGTCATCGGACCCAATACCAGGCTGGTGAACGCCATTTTGGCAGACCGCGTAACCGTTCAATCTTCTGTGGTGATGGATAGCCGGATTGAAGCGGAAGCATCGGTTGGGCCGTTTGCTTATATAAGGCCCGAAAGCCAAATTGGGGCAAGAGCTAAAATTGGCGATTTTGTAGAAATCAAGAAGTCAACGATCGGGGAAGATACGAAAGTTAGCCATCTTGCTTATGTGGGAGACAGCGAAGTGGGAGCGCGCGTGAACATTGGCTGCGGCGTGGTCACTGTCAATTATGATGGCTTTGTCAAACACAAAACGATCATCGGCGATGACAGTTTTATTGGTTCCAACGTGAATTTGGTAGCCCCGATTCAAATTGGAGATGGCGGTTATGTGGCCACGGGTTCGACCGTGACAGACAACGTTCCGGCAGACGCGTTTGCCATCGCAAGGGAAAGACAGACCACCAAACCTGATTACGTGAAAAGCTTGAAAGAACGGTTGCGTCTTAAGTCGCAACACGGATCTAAGCCAAATGGCCAAGAATAGAAATGGAGCGTGACATCATTGGGGTACCGTGACCCGAAGCTGAAAATTTTTACCGGCAATGCGAATACGGAGTTATCTAAAGAAATCGCCAATGAGATTGGTGTGGATTTGGGTCGCCTTCAAGCCACGAGGTTCAGGGATGGCGAGATTCAGGTCAAACTAGGCGAGAGTGTGCGCGGATCCAATGTGTTTTTGATCCAGCCTACGTCTGCTCCCGTCAATGAACACTTGATGGAATTGCTTGTGACGGTTGATGCCTTGAAAAGGGCGTCAGCCAAATCGATCAATGTGGTTATTCCCTATTACGGGTATGCCCGTCAGGATCGAAAATCTCGTGCTCGCGATCCGATTACTGCCAAATTGGTGGCAGATCTCATTCAGACAGCAGGGGCGACGAGGGTCATCTGCATGGATCTTCAC
>JAJZAS010000155.1 GCA_021799325.1 Bacillota bacterium
AAAATAAAGAAAAACACATTTGTCGATTTGATGGCTGCTTTAGAGGCCAGCTTGCATAAAACGACTGGAGATATTGAACCCTAACCACGTGTAGAAAAAATGAGATGACAAAAAACGTTTAACATAATAATAAAAGCTCCTACGCATTCGAACCGCGTAAGAGTTTTTATTATTCGGGTTGATTTGAGTGACGCATCCACAGTATGGCAAAATCATGCGAAATGGTTCCAGAATTTATTACCAAACCGCAGGTCGCTTATTCCTAAAGTGGCATGTTCCGAATTTGTTCCGAAAAACTTTCAATTGGTTATGAATATCAATTTATAGAATGACTACAACCCGCCTATTTATCGATGTTTTTGACTTACCTTGATTATAATAGTTAGAACTTACAAGCAGGGGGTCACTGGTTCGAAACCAGTACTGCCCATACGCAACAAAGCGCGAGAAATCAATACGAATAAGATGGTGGGCTGGAAACGGCCTGCCATTTTTATTGTGCAATGAACGGAATATTTTGTTGCTTGTGCTCTTATGGAAATTTAACATCGCAAATAAAAAACATATTTTAATCCAATATTACTTCGAAGTTACCAAGTGAGCATTTTGCAGAATAAATTTTCTTCTTGATTTGAAAAACGATCAGTGTCCAGTTAATCATCTCAAATTACGGCAGGCGAACTGGACAATCGAGGAATTCCGTCGGCATCATCAAGATGAGTGAGTTGGGTACGAAATGGGCTGACAACCAACAGGATGAATACGCAAAGGTAAAATCATAGAGGTTAACACACGAAATCCCAGGTGGCGGTCATAATGAGTCTGCATAAAGAAAAGCAGGCTTCTTTTTTTTATACGAGTAAGGTATCCTTAATTCAAGCGGAATTGGAGAATGTATAACGAATTTGACGAAAGTTAGTAATGGGGGTTATCCAGATTAATCAAAAATTTAAATCCCTAATGGTGAATAAAACTGAAACTGAGTTTACAGTTGGCATCAAAGAACTCGCTATGGATGACTTGCCGGCAGGTGATGTCACAGTAAAAGTGGCCTATTCGAGTGTCAATTATAAGGATGGTTTGGCCGCTATTCCAACCGGGCGTATTGTGAGTACCTATCCATTTGTTCCCGGTATAGATTTAGCGGGGACAGTCGTCTCCTCGAATGATTCGAGGTTGCGTAAAGGTGACCAGGTGATTGTGACGAGTTATGGACTTGGCGTTTCCCATTACGGAGGATTCAGTCAATATGCACGAGTGCCGGCTGATTGGATTGTTCGGCTTCCGGAAGGACTCTCGCTAAAAGAGGCTATGATTTATGGGACAGCTGGTTTTACTGCGGCGTTGTCCATCCAGAGGTTGGAGGAGAACGGCTTACGCCCTGAAAAGGGCCCTGTACTGGTCACAGGTGCAACAGGTGGGGTGGGAAGCTTGGCTATTTCGATGCTGGCCCATAAAGGATATGAAGTGGTAGCCAGCACTGGTAAAGAGGCAGAGCATGGGTACTTAAAGATGATTGGAGCCCAAACAATCATCAATCGGACGGAATTGGCGCCTGAAGAAATACGTCCGCTTGGCAAACAGCGCTGGGCCGGCGCAGTAGATCCAGTAGGCGGAAAAACATTAGCTTATCTCATCAGCACCATGCAATATGGCAGTTCTATTGCTGTAAGTGGATTGACTGGCGGTGTAGAAGTGCCGACCACCGTCCATCCTTTTATTTTAAGAAGCGTGAATGTGCTGGGAATTGATTCGGTCAATTGTCCGATGGACATTCGCACCCAATTGTGGAATCGCATGGCGAGCGATTTGAAACCCAAGTATCTTTTGGATGTTCACAAAGAAATCACGTTACAAGAGTTACCAGAAGCGCTAGTGGAGATCCTTCAAGGCAAAATGAGAGGAAGAATAGTGGTGGGGTTAAATTAACCAACTATTTACTGATCAAAAGGAATAATCAATCACAAGATCATGGGGGACAATGATTCGCTTTTTGCTGAAGACAGAAATTGGTCGGTTAGCGGGGAGCGTCATTAGGGGGGATCACCATGAACGACAGTGAGCAAACAGCAATTTACTGGACAAGCTTACGTGCATGGCAAGGATCTTCAAATCGTGCTTTTCTATCGTGGTGTAGGGAATGGATTCGTAATGAAGCCGTGCCAGATGGTGCGAAATGGGTACAGACAGTTAACGCTGAACAAGAAGAGTGTACCCATCTTGCCTTGGAGAATGGCGATGAATGGCATTGGCTGCTGTGCAAGGACGTTGCTTACTTTGGTATGGCAGAGAGTAGAGCTCTAACCAAACGTGTGATGCAATACATAGCCACTCATGCGAGAATGATACGACTAACTTTTGCTTTGCCATTTCCATTTGCCAAACGAATAAGCATGGGGAGTGTAGAAGAACAGGCGGAATGGCAGGCGTTCATGCTTCGTTGCATCCAATTAGCAAAGGCACAGGGAAAATGGATGCTATTTTTGCATTGGGACTTATCGGCATGGCAAGAACAATGGAGTCGTAAAAAGAAGGAAGGCACACTTGCTTTCTGGTTTTCAGTGGAAACCCTCTCATTAGAGTGGTTAAAAGAGCAAACACGTTCTGTCGTTGCTCATTTGCCTATCGAACACATTCAGCCTCACAAAAAAGATTCTGCCTCTTTTTCGTCACTGGATGCCTGGTTGCGGGATCCGTCCTATTACCGAAAAGTCAGTCATTTAAGACGAAAACTTCAACGTTATTTACATCTGGTACCCTCTTATCCACTCCCCAATGTGGAGTCATTTCAAGAAGATTTAAAAGTGGTCATTGAGGAATTATGGTTACAGCCGATGTTCACACGTTCTTTTTGGAGTAACCAACGGATGACGATGTGCTTAAATCAGCTTCATGATCAGCTACACTATGGCTTGGCGCAAGTGGAGAATAATCATTCTGGCTCAGCAAAAGAAATGAAAAAATCCCTCTTGTATTGGATGAGACTGGTGAGGGAAGTGGAGCAGTTTGTTGAGCAACCTCATTGGCGCGTGTTTCATATGCCCTATATGTTTACTACTGCTTCCATATTAGATGAAAAAAATGGTTTCTATGACATGATTCGTCGAGGATTAAATGGGAAAAACCCCTTTTTGCTTCTGATGGATGAAGATATTTCCGTTGAATCTACTGATCACGGGACGGTCAGATTGAATGAATTTTCCTGCCCTGACATCGTTTTGTGGGAAACCCTGCAAACGCTCGGAGATAACATGCGAATGCCTATCTTTCTAGTGGTGATTAGCAATGCAAAAAGATCACCAAATGAATGGCAATCATGGACCAGCTTTTTGATGACACAATGGATGAGATACCCTAGGCTATCATGTTGGATCCACCGAGTTTGAGAAAGGCATTTAGAAAGGTTGTGAATGGGTCGTGAAGTACCGAATACACCGTCATCTCACTATAACTTTCTCCTCAGCCCGCGAACAACGTATTGCGCATTTTCATGAACTGTTGATACGAATTAATCAATTGATGGTCATGACAACGGAGTTATCCACATTGTTTCAGGATGTTTGCAATCTGATTGTAGAGTACGGAAAATTTCGTCTCGCGTCTATTGCAATGCCAAAGGAGGATGGAAGTGTATGGCACTTTGGCCAAGCAGGGGCGAAAGACTATATAGAGCATGTGTTCATCTCAGTAGATCCCAACATTCCTGAAGGAAAGGGACCATTGGGAACAGCCTGGAGAGAAGATCGCGCTGTCTATAATCCCTCATTCGGGGATTTTAAGAATATGGCCCCTTGGGTCGAACAAGCGAAGCATTACGGCATTCAGTCAAGCGCATCAATCCCTATTCATCGAAGAGGGGAAAAGTGGGGCATTTTAACGATCTATCATAAAGATTCCTATATTTTTGACGATGACATGAGGGTGCTTTTCGAAACACTGGCACTGGATATTTCAAATGGCATAGACCGTATTGATTTAGAAGAAATGCATCGACATTATACAGAACACACATCGCTGGGTATGGCGATCATGATGCAGGATCGTATCGTCAGCGTGAATCAACGCTTGGTGAAAATGCTTGGTTACCTTAATGAAAAAGAACTGATCGGGCATTCTATCCGCATTCTTTTTCCTGTCGATGCGGAACAGGACCCACTCGTATACTGGCATGATGCGCTTCAGCATTTGGATGAGATGCAGCCGCTTGGTTTTGCCATGATGCAAAAAGATGGCCAGCGTATTTGGGTGGAAGTTTCTATTAGTGTACTCAATGATCAGTATTATCCGTCAGACGATCTGGCTATCTGGACAATTCAGGAGGTAACCGAGCGGTATCGACTTCAGCAGAAACTGGAACATGCAGCCATGTACGATACATTGACAGAACTCCCCAATAGGATGGCGCTTGAAATTTATATGCAAGAAGTGCTTCAACACGCCAAACATTGGAAATTCTCGGTGATTGTGGGCCTTATTGATTTGGATAATTTTAAGTGGGTTAATGATACCTATGGGCATGATATTGGCGATCGTGTTTTAAAAGAATTTTCCTGCCGTCTTCAAGCCTATTTAGGGG
>JAJZAS010000156.1 GCA_021799325.1 Bacillota bacterium
ACCCTCCAAAAGCATGTAATTCATCTATCTGCGCCACTTCCCCTCCCAATTGCTTGATGAGTTCTGCTGCCTTTCTGGCCTCTGATGCACTCCTGAATGACGACAACACGGATCTTTCACTCATAAGGGTTCGCTCCTTGTCTGAGGTTGGCGCTTTTTACCATTTATTAATTCCCTTAATGAATGAATTTTAATATGCATAAAAAAGAAAAAATCCGCTGCCTTCACTCCCCTATCAGAAGCTGATACAGCGGACTTTATTCAATTAAAAAGTAACTGAAGCGACCAATGCGCCAACAAACGAGAGGAGCGCAACGGATGATGCCAAAAATATCAATATCCGCCAAGAGAACACTCGGCGTACCATCAACATGGACGGGAGGCTGATCACTGGCAAACTGAACATCAATGCTGCAGCAGGTCCATAACCAAGCCCAAATGACAAAAGCGTCTGAACAATGGGTATTTCTCCTGCAGTGGGAATCACAAACAATGTCCCGGATATGGCAAATAGGATCATCACCGGTATGCTGTCTGCCCACGTTGCCGGTATGGCAGGAAACAACCAAGCCCGGATCGCCCCTAGTATGAGCACACTGATGATATAGGCGGGGAGAATGCCAATCAGCATTTTGCCAATCGCCTTGAGCCAGCGTATCATCAAATTGCCTTTATCTTCTGCTGCCATTTTATTCATGGCTCCACTCATCTTTTCGATGCTTTCCGTGGAGGCCTGCGAGAAGCGGTTGGCCAGATGGCTAATGCCAAATACCAAAATAATGCCTAAAACAATGCGAAGCAGCGTAAATTTCCATGAAAGAACAAAAGTCATAAATACTAAAACCGCAGGATTCAGCGCAGTGTTCCCTAGCCAAAAAGCCGTAGCTGCACCGACTGATGCAGAATTCTTTCGAAGCCCCACTACCAGTGGAGCAGAACAACAAGTTCACATCATGCCAGGCAAAGAAGAAACGCCTGCGATCCAAGTGCTCGTATAGCGATTGGATCCAAGAAGTCTCACCATCCAATCGCGGGGAATCAGCACCTGAACGAGTGACCCTAGTAATACCGACACGATGAGTGCTTTATAAATGGCGTTAAAATACGAAAGACTATAATCCCAGGCTGCGTGCCAGGACGGAGGTTCCGAAACGGCGCTCTTCCCAGAAATGATAGAACTACCAATCGAGTGCTTGGCTGCAGCCACAAAAGCCTTTTGATAGTAAGGATTCCACTTTGCCCAGTAGAGTCCAATCGCTGCAATTGCCAAAAATAGAATAACTCCCAGCCACTTTTTAGCTGGTAAATGATCTTGTGCCGGAGACGTAGGCACAGAGACAGGATCAGTCACATCATTCCCTCTTTTCATGTTACATGATGAATTATTTTCATGGTGATTATAAAAAAGAAAGAACGAAATAACAAGCCTTAAAGTACAAATTGAAAGAGTGATCACAAATTACCTTGGGAAGTTAAAAAAAAGGCATTTCGCAAGCATGATGCTCACGAAATGCCTGTAAAAATCATCCGATTAGCCGAATTGCCAGACACTGTGACTGAGGCTTCCGTACTGATAACTTCGGTGCAACAAGGTTGCTTTTTTTACTTCATCTGCAGCTCCCATCGCGTAAAATAACGGAATAAAATGCTCATTTCCCAATAGTGGCACAGCCAATTCCACGTGAGGGGCGATATCCTTGTACTGAAAAAGAGAATTTAGGTCCCAAGTAAACAATCGCCCTTCTAGCCACTGATCAAATTCTTGCGCCCATGGATCTACTTGATGACTGCCCCATTGTAAGGCACCTAAATTATGCACAGTACCACCACTAGCAATGATCAGCACCTCTTTTTCCCTGAGTGAACGCAATGATCTACCGATCTGGTATTGTTCCTTGGGTGTAAGACGAGGATTGACCGACATCGAAATCACAGGGACATCCGCATTTGGGTATAGCAAACGCAATACCACCCAAGCACCGTGGTCCAATCCACGCTTGGAGTCCACCTCATAAGATATCCCTTCAGCAGTTAAGAGTAATTCCACTTCTTTGGCGAGAACAGCGTCACCTGATGCAGGATACTGAATCTGATACAATTCCTCCGGAAATCCTCCAAAATCATGAATCGTCTCATAATGTTCCACATTGCTGACTTTTTGGGTTCCAGATATCCAATGCGCAGAAAAAAGGATTACTGCCCGAGGATGATAAAGTTTTCCTAAATCAGTCAAAAAACGAGTATACCCATTATCCTCTATCGCAAGTAGAGGAGCTCCATGTGCAATAAACACAGAGGGAATCAATACTTTTACCCCCTAACTTATTCGTACACAGCCTCATAGATGGCTAGTACTTCATCCACCGAAAGCGGATGGGTAGAAGCGAGTGTCCCCTGCCCAAGCCCCCCGACACGCACAGTTTCCTGTGCCATCGGCAATAAATCTTCTTTATTAATTCCTATATTTTTCAACGTATCATAGGTGCCAATTTCCTGAAACCAGCGAATCAGCGCCTCGATGGTTGCTTTTGCAGCTTCCGTGTCGTCGGCTTGCGTGACGTGAAATACATTTCTGCCAAGTCGAGCGAGGCGATGAGGCCGATCCTTTAAAATCACCAAGCGAAAGTAGGCAGGTACCAAAATGGCCAGGCCCCGTCCATGAGAAATATCGTAATACGCGGAAAGTGTATGCTCCATGGCGTGTACCGGATAGCTGCCGCCACGGCCTGCATTGGTAAGACCAACAAGCGCGAGCGTACTGGTCCAAAGCAAGTGGGCCCTGGATTCATAATCTGTTGGGTGATCGATAGCGGTTTTTGCAAATTGAACCGCATTTCGCATCAACGCTTCCGTAATTTCATCTTGCACATTGGCGTGTTCATCACCGGTGACGTATCCTTCATAGAGGTGCGTAAACATATCGACTGCACCATCCGCTGTATAGTGGCCAGGCACTGTATAAGTCAATTCGGGATCCAAAATGGCGACTTTCGGGAACAGTGCTGGGCCATTAATCCCTGCCTTCTCTTTTGTTTCCCAGTTCGTGATGACTGCGCCGCCGTTGGCTTCTGAACCTGTTGCAGCCAGAGTGGGAATCGTCACAATGGGGAGTGCCTCCATAATGGGCAAGCGCTCCTTCCACAAGCCCGTTTTATTGCCACGAATATACTCATGGATCGGATGACCCGAGAGTGCCACCGTGGCAATTGCCTTTGCAGCATCCATGGAAGAGCCACCGCCAAGACCGATCACCACGTCACACTTCTCCGCTCTTGCAATCTGGGCGGCTTCATCCACTGTTTCCGCGCGGGGATTCGGTTCCACACGATCATATACCACATAATAAATGCCTGATTTTTCCAAGGATTGAATGGTTCGATCCAATACTCCTGTCTGTTTCGTGGAAGATTTCCCCGTCACAATCAGCGCTTTGGATCCAAATTCCTTCACAATTTCTCCTGCGCGTGCCAACTCGCCTTTACCAAACACAATGCGGGTCGGGGTATGCAGCGTAAAATTCAGCATGCAAAATCACCTTCTCGTTATCTATTTACCCGGATATTACTATACATAAATAAGTTATGAGTGTAAAGTAAGCGCATTGTTGAAAAAGCGTACACTGTCGAATATTCGCAACTTTTATAATGACACCAAAAAAGATATGATATGATCAGTATTCAGGAAAGGGAATGTAATAATGTCTAAAATTATAAATTCGACAATCAGGCCCCATCCCTGCTCGAATAGATTGGAATTTGATCATTCACAGATACAACAACTATTTAGTCAGACAAATAACGAAGAAAGTATTTTTTCGCTTTTTTATGAACAACTTTTAAAAATCGCTTCCTTCCATTCTGCTGCGATATTGATTCCTGATTTCCATCAACACTATACAGTACGCTTTGAGGCGCACGAGCAGATTACTTTTGCTGATGTGTGGCGTGTGAATAGTCAAAGCCTCATGCACCAAATCAAAGAAGCCTGGACATTGAACGCGATTCAAATCGGTGTTCATTCCTTCACACTGCCCGAGCAGAATGACCCAGTTAATTTTTACTATGCACTATTGCCAATAACAAGACACGATAAAGAATGGGGAATATTAGCATTAACCTGGGGGCCGGATGAATTCAATGAACCTTGTACCAAAGAAGATTTTGTTCCATTGCTTCAACAAATCAATTCGTGGTTGGCACTTTTAGACACTTGGCAAACACAGGTCAAAGAGTTGGAAATCCAAGAAATATTGATGGAGCATACATTAGCAGGAATCGCTTTGATTAAGGGACAGAAAGATTCTTAAAATCAACCGTAAATTCACGGAGATGCTTGGATACCGTCTTCCTTCCGATTTGATTGGATCTCCTACGATCATTTTATATTTTTCAGAACAAGATTATCTATCACTGGGTCAACAAGTATACCAAAATTTTCCTTCTAAAAAAGAGTTTCAACAAAAGAATATCGTCTTAAAACGTCAGGACCACCAGCGAATCGTCGTCGATATTAGCGTTAATATCTTGCCTGATTTTGATCATCTGGACGATCCGGTCTATATTCTAACG